>CAYVFJ010000089.1:0-2569 GCA_964450905.1 uncultured Verrucomicrobiota bacterium | reverse complement strand
AAGTCTGTCTTGGACGGGAATCGTCTTCCCATCCTTCTGGACGTACTGGAGGAAAGGAACCCCTACGGAAAACTCAACCCCATTTCTATGGCGAATCCGTTATTTGAACTTGATCATGAAATTCGGGTTCGCGTGCCTACGATCGAACAGCTCCTGGGCGACAAATTGACCGCGTTCGCTCCACGTACCGTTGGCATCCTGTTCGATCCCGATGCGACAATGCAGATCGCCAAACAACTGTTCGATATCGGCCAGCTTTTTGAAGTGGCTTCCGATCTCGATGCGGTTCAGAAAACTTACGACCGGATATGCCGTGACCAAATTGGATATCGGGGCAACAAGCATACTCGGAAACAAGCCTTGGATGACACATTTGGGGTGAGTTTGGCGTTCTGTCGTCGGGGTTTGGCAAAGGATATTGATGTCGAAGCAAGCAATCTGCTCTGGGACGGAATTGAGAAGATGGAAAATCACCTGGTGAACTGTGTTTTTCGTATGGAACAGGCAAAGATTGCTGCGTCCCGCGCTGCATTTCTTTGTCATCTGATCCGCACGGGCCAGTGCAAGGGATCATTGAAATCCAGAAAATACGATTCTGCAAAGGAAGTGGATTTGAAGGAGAAGACGATTCTAAAGCCCAATGCTGCTTTGAATAAGCTCCTGGAAACGAATGCCGAGGCATTTTTCTACTGGACGGAGATTTTTGACGGGAAGATCTGTGCCTAGAGCGAACGAAGGAGTGTGGGATTCGGTACAACAATAATAACAAGTTCGACAAAAAAATACCATGCAAGGGAGCATCACCGATGAGAAGAATATCGCACTTGTGGGGATGATCTATCGCCTACGTCAAAACATTGATATTCATCGCTTAATCGGAATGCATGTGTCCGAACTTAAAGAAGTAAAGACACCGCAAAAGTTTTTGGCGCACGTTCAGCAACTTGCGCTGAGTTCCCTCGTAATCGACTTTTGTAAGATATACGAATTTGAGGCGAGGTATCCGTTGAATTCGATTTCCGGTATCATAAAAAGTCTTTCATCTGCAAGGTGTTCAGAGAATCAAATTAAGGAGGCGCGCATTTATAGTAGTAAGTATGGCATTAAGAATGTCGATCAAGAGCTTGTTCCCTGCCTTCACAAGGCTTACGACGCGTTTTCATCTCAGCATAAGAAATCGCTCTCATCACTTACGCGGAGAGAAAGGCGAGCTTTTTGCTCGTCAAGCTCTGAAATTCCTGCTGAAGTTGAGAAGAATCTCAACTTGATAAAAAACCGCGTCTGTCCATAAAACCATCACTCTTCATTTGAAAATAGCACAATCTTTTGATGTTCACTTCCTGCTTCGCGGATCACAGGCAATTTCTTTCCTGTTAATTTCTGAAATTCAGCATGATATTCGGGGCGAGTAAAAACATACGCTTTTTCAATCCCTTCTAAAAGCAAAAGCATATCTGCTCGATCTAATTTTGCTTCCGCATCGATATCCCTTCCAATTTCCCACAAAGATCCACAACCGTAGGATGGCACCACCTCTTTCTTATCTCCTATCAAATAAAAACTGCTGCTATGAAAACGAAATTCATACGTGGCTACCCTCGGACCTGCTCTTATCAATTCTTGCTTTTTTCCATTGGGATGTAAATCCATGTTGATCGGCATACCTACAATATCCATTCCTTCTAGAGCTTGAGTGAGAGTTCGCCAACTCGAATTGTGTCCCAATTCTATTTCGATTTGATCCATCTTAAAAAGGAGTAGATGATATTGAACAAAAGATCCGAGCCACCATACAAGCAATGAAATCATGAATCGTTGGTCTTTCTTAACTTTACCAATGATTTTCCACAGGACGATTCCAATGAGAATCATACAAAAAATAATTCCTAGAATCGGCAAAAGTTTTTCTTGAAACCTTTGATGAGGAATCGGACGAATTTTTAAATACCAAAAAACGCCAAAAGATGGAGCTGAAAGAAGAATGCATGTGAAAAGACTTGCCCAGGACGGAAAGTCCTCTTTCTTTTCTGTCCATTTTCTAGCAAGCCATACTCCTATCAATAAACTGATAGGCGGCAAAATAGGAACCAGATAGGTTGGTAATTTTGAGGTAAGAACGGTGTAAAATAAAAATGGAAAGATAAACCAGGAGAGAAGAAAACAAGAAGCTTCTGATAACGGATCCCGTTCCCTCCAATATTTCCAATGAATCCATCCCGCATAACCAGCCAGGATCGTCCATGGCCAGCAATCTCCCGGCAACCAGAGAAGATGATAATACCATGCGTGTTTACGTCCACGTCCCTCTACAATTCGATTGACAGTCTCTCCGTTAAGATAAAAATCGTACAAATCAGGATTCAACTGACAAAGATATAAAAACCATGGCAATGCAATAAGTCCGACCAGTAAAAGTCCTTGTAGAAGATTTAATTTTAAAAGATCATCCCATCGTTTCTGTAATATAAGAAAACCAACGATTGTTAGAAAAACGATCGCCAAGACAAGAGGTCCTTTATCAAGAAATCCTATTCCCAGTGAAAGATACAATCCCCACAACCATCTCCAA
>CAYVFJ010000088.1:0-3201 GCA_964450905.1 uncultured Verrucomicrobiota bacterium | reverse complement strand
CAAATTTTAATTTTTCATTACAGAGCACACAAGGATTGGGCGTGCGACCCGCGTGATATTCATCCGCAAAATAATCAATCACCACTTTTTCGAACTCTTTTGTTTCATCAATCACATAATGAGGAATACCGAGTTTAGCAGCCACACTTCGGGCGTCTGCCATGGCCTGAGGTCCGCAACATTTGTCTTCAACAATGGCGCCACAATCTTGCGGCCACATTTTTAATGTAATCCCGATAACCTCATAATTTTGTTGGAGGAGGAGAGCAGCGACCACGCTGGAATCCACGCCTCCACTCATTCCAACGACAACCCTTTTCTTCTGTGACATACCTCAAGATCGATTACTTATTGCCCCCTAAACGTTTCGACTTTTCTGTTGCTGCGCGGACGGCATTCATCAGGGCAGCACGCACTCCTGCTTCCTCAAGAACATGCAATCCTTCAATCGTGGTGCCTCCGGGCGAAGCCACCATATCCTTGAGTTCACCTGGATGTTTTCCTGTCTCCAACAGAAGCTTTGAAGATCCTAAAAGAGTTTGAGCGGCTAATTTAACCGCAACATCCCTCGGCAATCCCATTTCTACTCCTCCATCCGCAAGCGCTTCGATCATCAGAAAAACATAAGCCGGGCCGCTTCCGCTTAGTCCTGTCACCGCATCGAGCATTTTTTCGGGAAGTCGAAAGGATAATCCCATTGCGTTAAGAATGGATTCTGTGAAGGCGAGATCCTCGGTCGTTGCGTATTGTCCAGACGCGTAAGCAGAAGCGCCACAGCGAATCAAAGCGGGCGTATTAGGCATCACGCGCACCACGCGCGCTCTTTCTTCAAGCCCATTTTCAATCACTGAAATAGGCACACCTGCCGCAATGGAAATCAACAATCGGTTCGCAAAAGGCCGTCGAATCGCTGCCAGAACGTCACGAACATGATTAGGTTTTACAGCAAGAATCGCGACATCACAAAACATGGCTACTTCTTCGTTTAAAAGAGTTGTCTTGGCGCCTGTTTCCTTTCCGAAACGTTGACATTGAGATTCATCCAGATCGCTTCCCAGAAGCTGATCGGCTTCACAAAGTCCTGCGTCTAGAATTCCTTTTGCAATGGCAGTAGCCATTTTCCCCGAACCCAAAAAACCTATTTTCTTATTTAATTTTTCCATAATGATAAACAACTCTTATACTCACATTTTACGGTTTATCTCATAAATTTCCATCACAATTTATTTTGATGACCGATTGTTTTAAAGCTGCTATATCGTGGGTACGGATCATACGAATCCCTTGTTGATAAACCTGAAGCTCTGCAGCGAGAGTTTCGCTTCCTCGATCTTCAAGCTTGCCGCCGAGAAATGACTTGCGTGAAACACCCACTAAAACAGGAAAGGTCATCGTGGTTGAATTGATGAATAATGAGGCAAATCTTTTTAAAGAATTGAGCAGGATCAAATTTTGTTCCGCGGTCTTTGCAAATCCAATTCCTGGATCAATCGCAATCCGATCTTTTAAGATTCCCGCCGAAAGAGCCGATTGAACTTTTTCTTGAAGTTCTTGTTTCACTTCTTCCACGACATTTTGATAACCGCATAAAGTTTGCATGGTTTGAGGTGTTCCACGACTGTGCATGAGGATAAGGTTTGCCTTAGAGGAAGAAACAACCGAAGCCATTCGTGAATCTGCGGTCAGTCCGCTGATATCGTTGACGATCTCCGTGCCTTCAGCGAGAGCAGCTTCAGCCACCACAGCCTTTGTTGTGTCGATAGAAAGAGGAATGTGAAGATGTCGTTTCAGTGTTTGTATCACGGGAATAACGCGTTTGATTTCGTCTTCAACTGAGACCGGAGGAGCGCCTGGTCGTGTGGATTCACCGCCCACATCAATGACGTCCGCGCCGTCTCTCTCTAGTTGCAGCGCATGTTGGAGGGCAAATTCCACGGATAAATAGCGACCGCCATCCGAAAATGAATCTGGTGTGACATTGAGAATTCCGAACAATAAGCAACGACCGGATGAAAATTCAAAATGCATAGATTTAAATTTAACAAGGCAGACTAAAAATATTTCTCGTATTTTATCCTAAAAACAGATAGAAACTCAATGATGAACAGTTGTATTTAAGTTGTTCACCGTGATATACCTCAAATCATCCCTTGAATTATGAGTCTCTTCAAATCCAACAAAAAACACATTCTGATCGTCGATGATGAAGCTCTTATCGTTGAGGCGACCACTGAATTTCTACATGAAGAAGGGTTTGAAACTTCTTCAGCCAAAACAGCCGTGGAAGCCTTGCAACAATTGGGCAAGAATCCTGTCGATGTGATGCTTCTGGATATCAAATTGCCTGATGAAGATGGTCTTGTCTTTCTGCAAAAAGTAAAAAAGCAATATCCTCAACTTCCAATCGTGATTCTCACCGGTTCTGGATATGATGAGACCCTGATGAAAACCGCGTTAGATAACGGTGCATCCGGTTATGTAAGCAAAGGAACTGACATGGAAAATATGGTTATTGCGATTAAACGTCTTCTCAAATGAAATGAAAGCGAGAATCACGGTTACACCTAAAAAAACAGTTCTTGATCCTCAAGGAAAAGCGGTCGTCACCGCAATCCAACATTTGGGAATGGATTGCGTGCGTGACGCACGTGTGGGAAAATACATCGAATTGGATATTTCTGGGGAGAACGTGGAACTTACTCAAAAAAAATTAGCAGAGATATGTCGAGATCTTCTCTCCAATCCGGTGATTGAAGATTATGTTTTGGAGGTAGAATCCTAATGCGGTTTGGCGTCCTTCAATTTCCAGGTTCTAATTGCGATCAAGATGCCGTTCATGTCATCCGTCATGTGCTAGGACATGAAGCTTTTTACTTATGGCACAAGGATCATGATATCCAGAGAGCCGACTGTATCATTGTTCCAGGAGGATTTTCATATGGAGATTATCTTCGTTGTGGAGCGATTGCGCAATTCTCTCCGATGATGAAAGAAGTTCAGCAATTTGCCGATGTTGGAGGAATGGTGATGGGAATTTGCAATGGCTTTCAAATTCTCGCAGAAGCCGGTTTGCTTCCAGGCGCTCTGATCCGGAATCGGTCACTCAAATTTCGATGTCAAATGACACACTTACGGGTAGAACATACCATGGGTCCCTTTTCCGGAGAGGCTTCCACAGGTCAAATTCTTCAGATCCCGATT
>CAYVFJ010000087.1:0-9956 GCA_964450905.1 uncultured Verrucomicrobiota bacterium | reverse complement strand
TGAATTTGCCAGTGAAGCCTTTAATTATGCGGAACGTTTTCAAACCTTAGTTTTTTTAATGACGGATTTGGATTTGGGAATGAATTTTTGGATGGCTGATCCTTTCAAGCCGTCGGTAAAAGATATGGATCGTGGAAAAATTTTGACGGCAAAAGATTTGGAAAAATTAAAGAAATTTGAACGGTATCGAGATGTGGATGACGATGGAATTCCTTATCGCACCATTCCAGGAACGAAACATCCGTTGGCAGCTTATTTTACAAGAGGCACAGGACATGCCGCAACAGCCACTTACAGCGAAAAAGCTGAGGATTGGCAGAGCAACATGGATCGTTTAACCAAAAAATTTAATACCGCGCGCAAAGAAGTTCCTGCGCCAGTTATGGAAAATGATTGTTCAAGTGAGATAGGGATTATTGCTTATGGAAGTAGTGATGTGGCAGTTAAAGAAGCTCTTTTCCAACTTCAATCGGAATCGGGCATGAAATTGGATTATATGCGTTTACGCGCATTGCCTGTCGACGGAATGGTGCATGGTTACATTGCATCTCATCGTGTGATTTACGTGGTGGAACAAAATAGAGACGCTCAAATGGCTTCCATTTTACGGATGGAATATTCAGATTTAGCTCCTAAAATTAGGTCTGTGCTTCATTATAACGGACTACCTATTGATGCACGAACCATCACGGATTCTATTTTGGAACAAGAAAAGAAAAAATGAATTGAATTGATGAATACTCCCCTTGCCATTTCTGATCCAGAAACAACTTCCTCCGCTCCGAAAACATCTCCTGTTAATCGGATTGGCCTGCCTCAAACGGCTTATCGCGGTGTGCCTTCCACGCTTTGTTCAGGTTGTGGTCATGATGCAATTACCAATCAAATCATCAAAGCAGCTTTTGAACTTAATCTTGAACCCCATCGCGTGGCAAAATTAAGCGGGATTGGTTGTTCGAGTAAAACGACGGCTTATTTTCTAGGTCAATCTCATGGGTTTAACGCCGTTCACGGACGGATGTCTGCGATTGCTGTCGGGGTTAATCTTGCAAATCGGACGTTGATTAATATTGGGGTGAGTGGCGATGGAGATACTGCCTCCATTGGTTTAGGACAATTTTTGCATATGATTCGAAGAAATGTGCAACTTTGTTATATCATTGAAAATAATGGAGTCTACGGTCTTACCAAAGGTCAATTTTCTGCCACAGCGGATAAAGGATCTCTCCAGAAAAAAGGCGAGACCAACGAAATGTTTCCTATTGATTGTTGCGCGTTGGCCATTGAGATGGGATGTGAATTTGTGGGACGATCATTTTCGGGCGATATGAAGCAGCTTTGCGCTTTATTAAAAGGCGCTTTAAGTCATAAGGGCACGGCTTTGATTGATGTGGTTTCTCCATGCATCACCTTTAATAATCACGAGGGATCTACCAAGAGTTACAAGTTTGCCAAGGAACACGAGGATCCCCTCCATGAAATTGGGTTTGTCCCGCATTACGAAGCTTTTACAGCCGATTACGCGGAAGGGACGACGCATCAAATTGATTTACCAAGTGGTGATCGTCTCATTCTAAAAAAGCTCCAGCATGATTATGATCCGTCGGATAAAACGAAAGCTTTGGAACTCCTCAGCAAAGCTCGAGATGAAAGACTCTTTCTTACCGGATTGATTTATCTTGGAAAGAAACAGACGACCATGGTCGAGCAAAAGAATTTAGTAGAGGAATCATTGGCATCTTTGCCGCAATCATCCGTGCGACCGCCTCCGGAAGTTTTAGCTCAAGTGATGGAGTCTCTAAAATAAGCTCGTATTTACCTTGCTTCCCTAGAGAGAGAATTTTATTTTCTACTGAAGATGGGGTCGTAGCTCAGTTGGTAGAGCACCACAATGGCATTGTGGGGGTCAGGGGTTCGAATCCCCTCGGCTCCACCATTCTTCGCATTAAAAAAAGTAGTTTTTCGGAATTTGTATTGACTCTTCCGTAAATGGGATATATTAGGAGATGAACGTCTTCTTCTTTACCGCGGGGTGGAGCAGCCTGGTAGCTCGTCAGGCTCATAACCTGAAGGTCGCTGGTTCAAATCCAGCCCCCGCAACCAATTTCAAAGGCCAAATTGGCCATCTTTCAGAGGTAAAAATGAAGAAACTTTTCCCTTGACCTAAAAAATAACTTGTTTTGTTTGCCGTAGATCCCTAGGAGTCTTACTTATGTATTTGATCCCTCATTGTGGTCGGAAATAAAAGCAAAAATGTTTCATGAAATTTTCTGAGATTATTAGTCCTGACCAAATCGTGCTTGACCTAAAAGCCACGGATCGTTGGCTTGTGATTGAAGAACTCGTGAACCATCTTGTGTCTCAGAAATATATTGATGAATCACGTGGGGCTTCGGTCGTTCAAGTGGTTAAAAATAGGGAAAAAACAATGAGCACAGGGATTGGATTTGGGATTGCGATTCCTCATGCTTCGACAGATGCAGTCAGTAAAGTAACGGCTATTCTCGCGCGGTCAAAACAAGGAATTAGCTTTGATTCTCTGGATAATCAGCCGGTCAAATTGGTTGTTCTTTTTCTAGTTCCTTCAGGTCAATATCAGCAACACCTCAAGACCTTGGCCAGTATTTCTCGTTTTCTGAACGACCGCCAGTTCCGTGAACAAGTGGAACAAGTCAAAACCGCAGAAGAATTGTATCAATTGATTGTCAAACGGGAAACATGATTAATGTCCTAGAAATATTATCCTCGAAATTAAGTCTGACGGTCCGAACTATTTGTCCTGAGTCTCCCACCATTTCTTGTTTAGTTACTTCCTGTCACGATCTTCGTTTCGGAGATTACCAGAGTAATGTGGCCATGATTTTGGCAAAAACCTTAGGCAAATCTCCACACGAAATCGCGGGTCAAATTATTTCACAACTCAAAGTTGAAAACATCTGTTCCAAGATAGAAATTGCAGGCGCAGGTTTCATCAATTTCCATTTGACCAATGATTTTATTGTCCAACAGCTCACAGAGATGTTTTCTGATAAAAATGATGGCATCTTAGTCGTCGCCAGTCCCCATCCAATCGTCATTGATTTTTCAAGTCCTAACATTGCCAAATCGATGCATGTCGGACATATTCGCTCCACTTTTTTAGGCGATACTTTAGCCAGAATTTCTCGGGCTGTGGGGCATCGTGTAATCACAGACAATCATTTGGGTGACTGGGGAACTCAATTTGGCAAACTCATCTACGGATATAAACATCTCCTGGACAAAGAAGCATTGCTACGTTCTTCCATTGCTGAATTTGAGCGGCTTTATAAAGAAGCTCATGCTTTATCTGAATCCGATCCTCAAGCGCTCGAAATGGTTCGACAGGAATTGGGAAAACTTCAATCAGGCGATCCCGAAAACACAAAAATTTGGAAAGAAATCTCGGAACAATCTCTCGCCGAATTTAAAAAAGCTTATGAACGAATGGGCGTCTCTTTCGATCACCAACTGGGTGAAAGTTTTTATCATTCTCTTCTTCAAAAAACAGTGGATGAACTTAAACATCTTGGAATAGCCGAGATAAGCGAGGGCGCTACTTGTATTTTCTTTCCCGAAGATCCAGAACTTAAAGAGGCCGCGCCCATGATCATTCAAAAATCGGACGACGCCTTCCTTTACGCAACAACGGATCTGGCCACCGTTTATTATCGAGTAAAAGAATGGCATGCAGAAATCATTCTTTACGTCACAGACTCTCGTCAACGACTGCATTTTAAACAACTTTTTGCTGCCGTTCATAGATGGTTTGCCAAACAAAACTCGCTTCCTGTTCCTCGTCTTCAGCACGTCATATTCGGGAGCATTCTTGGAGCCGATAAAAGGCCGATTAAAACTCGCTCTGGAGATCCTATTAAATTAAGCGATCTCTTAGATGAAGCAGAAGCGCGCGCCTTAAAAATCATCCAAGAAAAGAATCCTAATTTGAGTGAATCTGAACACCGAACAGCCGCTCGAGTTCTTGGCATAGGCGCTCTTAAATACGCCGATTTATGTCAAAATCGAAATCTGGATTATATTTTCGATTGGAACAAATTGCTGGCCCTTCAGGGCAATACAGCGCCTTACCTGATTTATGCTTATGTGCGTGTTCGCTCCATTTTTAGGTCCGTGCCTGAAATGGATTTGGCTTCGCTTAAATTTTCCTCGCTTGAAACCACGGAAGAAGTTCTTCTTGGAAAACATCTGATCCAACTGAGCGACACCGTTCATTCCGTTTTAGAAGATCATCGGCCGCATCTTCTCACTCATTATCTTTATGAGTTAGCCTGTAAATTTAGTAAGTTTTATGAAGCGTGCCCCGTTTTGAAAGCTGCAGAACCGCAACGTTCCTCGCGTTTGGCTCTTTGTCACCTAACTGCGCGCACTCTAAAAAAGGGATTAAACCTCCTGGGCATCGAGACTTTGGAGAAAATGTGATATCGTTTTTTTAGGATTAATCCAATATTTCAACTTGAGGAGTGATCCATTCACGAGGGATCAAACACGGCCAGTAACCAAACACGACTTGTGCTTTCGGCCGGCCTGTTGCGTATCCTGTGACTCCTTGTGGACCGCTGGTAATGAGCGGAGCGAATTCTTTGGTAAATCGTTCCACAGCTTCCTGCCGTGAATCCGCAACACTCACTCTTCATCTCCCCAAAATCCTTGTGCATTGCCAATTTTAAGCATTTTCACTTTTCTGGGATGGCCGCCTTCCATCCAGCATCCAAAACTCGACGCATTTCAATGAGAACATCTTTTTGATTTGAGTCATGGACCAAATTCCGAAGCTCATGAGGATCTGTTTTAAGATCATAAAGTTCTTCTCCCTTGCTGTTTCCCCATTTTGTATAACGATAACGTTCAGTACAAACACTGGTTCCAAATAGATTTTCTTTTTGATCTCTCAAAAGCATCGTAAAAGCAGCGGTTTTCCATGGACGTTGAGGATTCCTGAGTAACGGAACAAAACTGGTTCCCTCCATTCCTTCCGGTTGAGGTAAGCTGCATAATTCGGCAAGAGTAGGATAAAGATCCACGAGTTCTACAAGTTGCGATGAAACAGCATCCGACTTCCCTCCAGGCTCACAAATAATTAGCGGAACTCTCGTGCATTCCTCAAAGAGCGTCATCCTTTCCCACAATCCTCCATGATCAGCCAAGTGAAAGCCATGATCACTCATAAAAACAACCATCGTATTCTCCCAAAGATTCAATCGATCCAACGTTTCCATCAACGAACCAACGAGAGAATCCATCATGGAAACGCTTGCATAATAACCAATGATCGTCTCTTTCTTACGCTTTTCGGTCATCTTTTTTTCCTCAAGAAGAACGGCTTCTTTTTTGTTTTGCAAAGCAACCGCTGGAATATTTTTAAGATCCTCTTCATTTTCTTTGGGCAAAGAAATCTGATCCATCGAATAAAGATCGAAGTATTTCTTTGGTGTTATGAAAGGCACATTAGGCCGCTTAAAACCTGCGGCAATAAAAAAAGGTTTATCCTTATTTTGTTCCATCAATTGAGAGATCCTTTTCGCTGTATAACCGTCATATTCATCTTGATCCTCGGAGTTCGTTGCCGCGATATAAGAAATATCCCAGGACCAATGCTTGTTATTTCCTTGCAATTTCTTCATCACTTGAAGGGAATCTACTTTGAGATCCGGAAAATCGCCTTTCCAGGAAGTATCCCAAGCAACATCTTTATCAAATGTTTCATGAACGACTTTCCCTACTCTCGCCGTGTAGTAACCGTTTTGATGGAAGTATTCAGGCAAAAAGAGGATATTTTTTAAATAAGCGCGCGGACTGGTTTCTGTAAGATCAAAGACTTTGGTTGTTTCAGGTCGACGCCCGCTTAAAAATGAGGCACGCGAAGGGTTACATAAAGGAAATTGACAATAAGCACGATCGAATCGCACGCCGCGTTTTGCCAATTGATCAATATGCGGCGAGCGAACAATAGGATTGCCATAACAACCCAAAGAAGTATTAAGATCATCCGCAATGATGATGAGCACATTCTTTTTTTGAGAAGATTTATTTTGAGACAACTCCTGAGCAATCCCCGGCCTACCTATAAAACTAAAAATGAAAATGAAAATGAAAACTAAAAATGGTTTCATAAATGAGTGATTTGAAATTCGCGAACTTTTTTATCCTTTCCGAAATCCTGTTCTGAAATCATAGTATACCGTTCTGATTTTAGTTGACACGTTTAATCGGGATTTACTATTAACCTATTTCAGGACGATACAGCGATGGTTTTTATTAAAAACATGAAGAAATGCTTCACGAATTTTCTTGGTTTATGATGGGGTTGAGTATCAATCGAAATCTTGATAGATCTGAATGAGACCTTGTTGATGAAGGGTTTTGTGTGAGGGAGGTAAGCCAATGTCGTGGCTGATCTGACGTATGGCTAAGTTTATTTGGGAGGATGGGGATTGAATGTAACGTTGAATGAGTTGCAGAAGAGCAGTTGAATCGTTTCGTAATTGTGCATCTGCTGCGCAAAAGGGGAGGATGACATTGGTGACGATTTCTTTCCAGCGGTTTTGACCCAAAATGGCGATGGGTTTTTCCAGGCGTTTTCCTTGGTGATGATAGTGCCAAGACCAAAAGGAATGTTCGAGCGCAGGACATGTGCTTTGTTTCTTGGATTTTATATAGTCGTTAAACCATTCAGCAGGTTTTGGGTGTGCCTCGATGAGTAGAGCGAGCGCTGCAAGACGCCGATGAGGATGATTCGCGGGACGCACCTGATGGAGGCGAATGGAATGATGCTCTGCTTGTTGCAGGAGAATTCGGATTTTTTCTTCCACGGATGGATGTTGCAGAAGAGAGGGGAGGGGTAACGCTGTGGCCATCTGACGAAATGGCAGTTTATTGTGTTTATAGCCGAGAGCTTCCGCTAAAAGAAGATAAGCGGTTTGTTCGAGTCCATCTTGAAGAATACTCCTTCGGATGCGCGCAGATTTTTGTTCAAATCGGTACATGCCAGCCGATTCGATGTAGGCAGCGATTTCTGATTGAGAGAGATTGAGAAGAGGAGATCTTTTAAAGGGATGATGGGTAGGAGAGAAGGGATATCGATCTGGATCCAAAGATTCTGTGAGTTCATCCAATGAACATTGTAGATAAGGATAGAGAATCAGTTGAGGCACCGCATGTCCGTGATTTGTTTGAATGCTGTTTGTATGATTTGGATCCCAGAGGCAAACATCCAGAATCACATGGTTGTAAGCTGGATTTGAATGATGCTGATGCTCTTTCCATCCTGTGGTGTGAAGATGAATTTCCACATCGCCCTGGGTTGGTTTACCATCTATGACCAGTCGAGCATTTTTAAAATCGGGTCCTCCCTCGACATTCCAACGGCCTGGATGAACCATTTGCAATGGTCGGCCGTCTTTTGTTTTTAAATTTTTTGTATGAAAGAGCGTATTCGTCCAGATCGCTTGAACGAGTCGTTCGGATATAGGAATGGGATCATGAAAGTCCGCGGGTTCACGGAGTGTGAGTGGAGGATGTAGATATTCTTGACGAAACAAATGATAACGAGTGGCTGTCGGGACAGAGTTGCCAGATACATATGTAAGGTTTGTTGTCAATACAACTCATGTATTTGCACTGAATCAAATTCTTTGTCAAAACTTTGTGTTTAGGATAAGTGAGACACCGTTTCATGGATCATGTTGTTTTACATCGTCCACGCAATGTGGACTGGAAACGTGCGGCAGCTTTGCTTTACGGCGATTGGGGCACGAGCAAGGCTTACGTCATCGGTTTGGCCTTTGTGGCGGCAGGCTTCTCCTGCTTGCCGATCATTGTGGCTGTCTGTGTTTTGACCGCAGTGGTTGCCTATAACTATGTGATTGTCTGTAAACATTTTCCGGATGGCGGAGGGGTCTATTCTGCGGCAAAAAATCGGAGTCGTTTTTTAGCAGTGATGGGCGCGCTTCTTCTGGTAGCTGATATGGTTGTCACAGCTTCTTTAAGTGGTTGGGCGGCGATGAGTTATTTTGGTGTTTCGAATGAAAAGATTGCTTGGGTGACGATGGGCGTGATTTTAGGGGTTGGAGTGATTAATTCTTTTGGTCCTAAGCACAGCGGGAGTTTGGCTGTGAGTTTAGCGATTCCAACAGTGATTATTGTTTTAATCATTATTGGATTAAGTCTTCCTTATCTGACGACCGTCCATTTTGAAGCTTCTCATCAGGGGTTTCGTGAGGGTTGGGTTGCTTTTGTGGGGGTTATTTTGGCTTTAAGCGGTGTGGAAGCGATTGCGAATTTGACCGGCGTGATGAAGTTAAACAGGAACTCCTCATCGGAGCGTCCTCAGGTAACGCATACCGCGAGTTGTTCCATTTGGTTGGTTGCCATGGAGGTTGTTCTGGGAACTATTTTATTGGGATGGGCGATGTTATCTTTGCCCAACCAATCAACCTCTTTGTTGGTTGAGCATAAGGAAGATATGCTCCGCTATTTGGGACAAGAATATGGAAGCCTTGTTTTGGGAGCACATTTAGGACAAATTTTTGGGATTATTGTGGGGGTGATTGTGGGATTACTTTTGGTGAGCGCGGTCAATACAGCCGTGGTGGCATTGATTGGTTTGATCTATATGATGGCGCGTGATGGAGAAATGCCTCAGATTTTTACTCGCTTGAATCGTTACGGAGTGCCTATTCTTCCACTTCTCATCGCAGTCTTATTGCCCATCTTGGTGCTTCTTTTGGTTCAAGATTTTGAGTCGTTGGCGGGTCTTTACGCGATTGGGGTGGTGGGCGCTATTGCTGTCAATTTAGGGTCATGTTCATTTAATTGGAAGCTTCCATTGTTATGGTACGAACGAAGCATTATGGGATTAACTTTTTTTGTGCTTTTTGCGATTGAAGTGACGATTGCCAAAACCAAACCGGACGCGCTTTTTTTTGCGGTTTGTATTTTAGGGACAGGATTAGGATTAAGGGCTTACGTTCAAAAACGCGCGGGTTTGGAGACTCTTCTTGTTCACAAAGACGTTGCGGCCGCTGTTGCGCCAGAATCTTTAGCTCATTTGCAATTAAACTTAGGCGTGGGACAAAAGATTATGGTTGCGGCACGAGGGTTGACGCCTGTTTTGCGTTATGCGCTTGAAGAAGCTCGTTTGCGTCAAGGCGCGCTTTATGTTCTTTTTGTTAAGGAATTGGCGGTCACTTTACCGGCGCCACTGACTGAAAATATCCGTCCACGTTGGCAAGACGATCCTCAAGCGGCTGCGATTATGTGTGCAGCGATTGACTTGGCTCAATCGCATGGAGTAACCGTGATTCCCCTGTATGTGATCAGTGAAAATTCGGCTGCTACCATTGTAGATTTGGCTGCCACTTTGGGAGTGGATTTTTTAATGTTAGGATCATCGCATCGCCGCTTTATGACTCAATTATTGAAAGGAGATGTCACGACTGAGGTAGCCAATAATCTTCCAGAAAACATTCAATTAGTGATTCATGGATAGAAGATAAAAATTTGAATTTTTTTTAACTGCATTTTTTTTTAGATCTATTTAGCATCGCAAGATGATTCACAAATTCCAAATGCTTCCGGAACTTATTAAAAAACATGGTCTAACGGATGAGGAATACGAGCAGATATGTTCGATTTTAGGGAGAGAACCTAATCTTACGGAGTTAGGCATTTTCTCAGTGATGTGGAGTGAGCATTGTTCTTATAAAAATTCGCGGCCAGAATTAAGAAAGTTTCCAACCACAGGGCCCAAGGTTCTTGTCAAAGCGGGTGACGAAAATGCTGGGGTGCTGGATATTGGGGATGGTTGGGCGATCGCATTCAAAATTGAAAGTCATAATCATCCCAGCGCGATTGATCCTTTTCAAGGTGCGGCGACTGGGGTGGGGGGGATTATCCGCGATATTTTTACGATGGGCGCG
>CAYVFJ010000086.1:0-2906 GCA_964450905.1 uncultured Verrucomicrobiota bacterium | reverse complement strand
GTTAAAAGTTGCATTAAATATTTGAGTATTGATTTCGTCGAATGATTTGGAAAGCCTTCATTAATTCCCTAATTCCGTCATCCATCCCAACCGATGTTTTAAATCCGGTTGCTTCAATCCTTTGATTGCTAACCATATAATTTCTTTTATCTGGATCTTTTCCTATCTCCGAAATCAAAAATTGAAATTCAGGGATATGCTTTTGGATTCGTTCGCATAATTCCCATTTACTAAGATTGGCGTCGCTTAACCCCACATTATAAGAGCGTCCCTTCATGGAATCATTATGTTTAACAGCATGTATAAAAACTCTTGCGGCATCCTGAATATGCAAATAATTCCGCTTAAAATGAGGCTCAAACAAGATCACAAACCGATCTGTCACAGCACGATAAGTAAAATCATTGACCAATAAATCCAATCGCATTCTTGGACTTGCGCCAAACACAGTGGCCAAACGAAACGTCACACAATCCCCACGATCCAATAAAAACTTTTCAATCTCCACTTTCAAACGTCCATAAAGTGAAACCGGCTTCATGGGTGTATTTTCGTCACAATGAATTTCTCCTCCTCCCATTCCGTAGCCGCTATTGGTGCATGGAAATATTAAAATTTGATTTCGACTTTTCAATTCCGCAATCATCTTAACCGCATCATAATTGACCGACTGAGCTGTCATGGGATCTTTTGCGCAAAGAGGCGCTCCCGTCAGACAAGCTAAAGGAAAAATTGCATCTACTTGAGGAACCCATTCTTTTAAAATCCGTTCATCCCGAACA
This sequence comes from uncultured Verrucomicrobiota bacterium, assembly GCA_964450905.1. Classification (GTDB taxonomy): domain Bacteria; phylum Verrucomicrobiota; class Verrucomicrobiia; order JABWAM01; family JABWAM01; genus CAYVFJ01. The sequence goes on along the minus strand of CAYVFJ010000086.1, from coordinate 2,124 downwards.
TCTCCTCGGACGACATTCAGATGTTTATTAGAACAACAATCCAGCAATGAGTTTTGCTGATACATGAAGTTATCTAAAACAGTGATTTCATGGCCCTCGGCCAATAACTTTGGAACAAGAATAGCTCCAATATAGCCCGCACCACCTGTGATTAAAATTTTCATACTTCTTTTTAACCCAGAAATTGAAAACTTCAAACTTTTGGGACGAGCATCTAGGATCCCTTTTTAGAAGTTTTTTTCTTCCCCGTATGTTGGCGTACGGGTGTCTTTCCGGAAATAGGCCGTTTAGCATCCATCGAAACTTTGGTTTGCTTACGACGAGAAGCCTGACGCAACGGCGGCGAAGAAGCTTCAGAGAGGTCAATTCCAAAAACGCTTCCTAGATTTTCTGTCTGAAGTGTTTTTGTTCGGCTACTTTTTGTGGCTTTATCCAAGGTTGCTGCGACTCCTGCCTGATCGACAAGATCCATGTGATTGACTCCTCTGAGAAGAAAAAGCAACTCCGGTTTCTCATCTAAACGGGCGCCCACACCATAAAGCACGGCCGCTATATGTTTGCACATCTCAGCCCAATCCGGACAACTACATTCTAATTTGATTTCCGCGGGTTTCGGAAAAAGTCCGTGGTCTTTTTGTGTGATCACGCCCATCACGCCACCGGACAGATGTCCCTGTAAAAGTTCAACCAACGAATCAATCTTGCCTGTGCATTGAGATTTAATCCGATTCCAACTCTCAGTTTGTAAAGATTTAATGTTGATATTTTGTTTGTAGAGATCTGAACCTTGAACCATGGCGTTCACTTTGCCTGGTTCGATTTGGAGATCGATCACAAAGCCGTTTCGAATATAAGAACGACCACGAGGCAACCGATTTTCGTAGTCACTGTAAGATTCAAGATGGTCGCACCATGCTTTACCCCAAAATGTGTGAGCAATCGTTTTGCTTTCAAGTTGAATTGGAGAAAGTTTCTGGCCGCCTTTGGTTAACTTGCTAGCTTTCACCGACGCGCGTCGACGGCGTTCAGCGACTGAAACGTATGGACGAAAAAACCCACCCCACATATAAATTTAGTTTTTGTTTATGAAATGTTCGTTAACGTTCTAGTGGATCAATCTCTCGTTGTCTAGATGATTTTCGATTTATTTTTCTGCATCTCCCAATGCCACACCAATATCGAGTGAAACAAAACGAAGAAGTTCGTCATTCTTCATTTCGGTTAAAAGAACAACTCCGTTGTCGGAAAGAAGCTGTTCGGCCATCGCTTTCTTTTCTTCAATCAGTTGGTCAATTTTTTCTTCAACTGTTCCACGACATACAAATTTGTGAACGAGCACATTCCGTTGTTGTCCAATACGATAAGCGCGATCTGTAGCCTGATTTTCTACGGCCGGATTCCACCATCGATCAAAATGAATCACATGAGAAGCTTGAGTGAGATTAAGTCCTGCTCCCCCAGCTTTAAGCGAAAGAATAAAAAACGGTGGGCCATCTTCTCGCTGAAAGTTTTCAACTAATTTACGTCGTTCTTTGACAGGTGTGCCACCATGAAGAATGAGTCCTGATTGTCCGAAAATATCTCTTAGAAATAAAGCCAGCGAATCGGTCATTTCCCGAAACTGAGTGAAAACAAGGGTCTTTTCCTGGCGTGACGTGATTTCTTCGCAAAGTTCACGGATCCGACCGAACTTGCCGCTATCCGATGGCGCGTAAACACCGTCACCAAGCCATTGTGAAGGATGATTGCAGATTTGTTTGAAACGCATGAGAAAAGCTAGAATCAATCCACGCCGTTGAATGCCATCCACAGAATCAATTTTTACGGATAATTCTTCCACAGATTTTTGGTAAAGAACCGCTTGACGCCGAGAAAGACTGCAAAATGCGCGTAACTCTGTCTTTTCAGGTAAGTCACGGATAATGTTCTTATCCGATTTGAGACGACGCATAATGTAGGGACCTACAAGCGTTCTCAGAGGAGCATAATCTGGTGGATCCGTTTGACGAAGATGTTTGCTATACTTGGTAAATTCAGCAGCGGACCCGAGAAGTCCAGGATTCAAAAAATCAAAAATTGACCAAAGATCCGAAAGACGATTTTCAACGGGTGTGCCTGTGAGAA
>CAYVFJ010000085.1:0-3487 GCA_964450905.1 uncultured Verrucomicrobiota bacterium | reverse complement strand
CACATTTTTTGCGACGTATCGTCCCATATAGGCAGCGCTCCGATCTACTTTGGATGGATCCTTGCCTGAAAAAGCGCCTCCACCATGTCGTCCCATACCGCCGTAACTATCGACAATAATTTTTCGGCCAGTGAGTCCGCTATCACCTTCAGGTCCGCCCACGACAAATCGTCCGGTGGGATTTACCAGGTATCGAGTTTTTTTATCCAAGAGATGAGCGGGAAGAGCTTTATGAATAATTTCGCGCACAATCGTTTCATGAATTTTGCGATGTTTCACATCATCCGCGTGCATCGTGGAAACGACCACGGTATGGATTCGTAAAACACGATAACCTTCGTACTCAACCGATACTTGAGTTTTGGCATCTGGTCGTAGCCAATCAATGCTTCCCTTTTTTCTCGCGTGAGCAAGGGTGAGACCTAATTTATGCGCGTACATGATGGGCGCTGGCATCAGTTCGGGGGTTTCATTGCAAGCAAATCCAAACATTAATCCTTGATCTCCCGCGCCTTGTTCAGCCGAAGTTTTCCCTTCCACCTTTCGCGCGTCGACTCCTTGCGCGATATCTGGACTTTGACATACAATGGCTGTCAGAACCTGACATGTTTTGTAATTGAAGATAGAACCTTCGTCTGTATATCCAATTTCCTTAATGGCATGACGGACGACTTTCGTATAATCGAAATCAGCTTTGGTTGTGATTTCACCGGCAACCACAATCAGATTAGATTTCGCCAGCGTTTCGCAAGCAACACGACTATGTTTATCCTCCGTCAGACAGGCATCGAGAATACTATCGGAAATCGTATCGCAAACCTTATCGGGATGTCCCTCAGTTACGGATTCTGATGTAAAAAGATATGGGCGTTGTGGCATAGAACTTGGAAAATGTCATGAATCTCAAAGATTCGCAAACATTTTATTTGCTTCTTCATAAGTTTCTTTGCTTCCGATATCAAGCCATTGTCCATAGATCATGTGGGTGAAAACGGGTTGACGAGGATAAAGCCATTGAACGAGACGTCCCGGTTGATCAGGATTGTTGCCCTCAGCAACATATTGTTCAATGAGTGACAAGGCATTTTTCGGGTAATGATAGAGAGCAATGGCTGTCACCGTGCTTTTTGGTTCTTTGGGTTTTTCTTCAAAAAAGGTGATACGCCCTTCTGAATCCAAAGTGATATTATTATATTTTTTGATTTCCTCTAAATTTTTGACGTCATAAACACCGATGAGAATTCCTTTTTGACGCGCCTGTTGAACATAATCTTCGAGATGACCGCTAAAGAGGTTGTCTCCGGCAACAATGATTAAGTCGTCGTTCAGCTTGGCATTTTTAATGACAAAATGGATATCTCCAATCGCGCCGAGCTTATCTGTATCGGAAGTGGTTTGATCGTCAAAAATACGAATCGATCTGTCCCCATGTTTTTGCGAGGCAATTTTAGCCCATGCATTAAAGTGAGAAGAAAATTTATGATTGGTGACCACATAAATTTCATCAATTTCTGGGCTTCGATCAAATTTATCAATGACATGATCAATCATAGGTTTCCCTGCGACCGGCAAGAGAGGTTTAGGCTGGTTTAAGGTTAAAGGATAAAGGCGGGTGGCATATCCGGCGGCAAGAATTAATAATTTCATGAACAGAAAAACTACCACCAGGGTTGGGTCACAGGCAAGCCGTAACCCATTTTCAATCGAGCGTCGATACTCGAAAAGTCTTTGATTGCTTCGAGTCTTCTCTCGGTGTAAGCTCCCCTCTCTTTTTTATGCTTACCATTTCAGGAGTAACCAAAGCTTTTGGCGCGCAAACACTTTTCGAAGATGTTTCGCTCCAAGTGAATTATGGAGATCGTATTGGTCTCGTAGGCCCCAACGGCGCTGGCAAATCAACTCTCCTTTCTCTCATCCTCCAGGAAAGTTCTCCCGATGAAGGAACCATTCTCTTCGAGAAAGGCGTTTCCATGGGTTATCTCCCACAGGAAAGCGCCCCCTGCGGAGATGAAACCGTGCTAGAACTTGCCACAAATATATCTCCAGATCTTACGAATATCCGGCGGCTCTTTAAGTATCTGGAAGCGCGTGGCCTGACTGAAAGCGAGGAATACCATCAAATCCATTTCCGTTTTACGGAACTTAACGGATATCAACTTGAACCAAAAGCTAAACGCATCCTGAGTGGTCTGGCTTTCCGTGAAAGCGATTTCAACCGTCCTGCACGCGAAATGAGTGGCGGCTGGGTTATGCGCACTCATCTGGCAAGACTTTTGGTTCAGGAACCTGATCTACTTCTTCTCGACGAACCTACCAATCATCTCGATCTCGAATCTCTTCTTTGGTTCCAGAATTATCTTCTGGGATATTCGGGCGCCATCTTCATGATTTCCCATGACCGCGAATTTCTCAATCGACTTTCCGAGGCAATCATCGATATCAAACATGGCCATCTTCACCGTTATCGTGGCAATTACGATTCCTACCTGCTCCAGGTGGTCGCGAGGGAGGAACAACAACTGGCTGCTTACAAAAACCAACAGAAAGAGATTCAATCGCTTCAGGAATTTGCCGATCGCTTTCGCGCCAAGGCTAGCAAAGCTTCCCAAGCTCAAAGCAAACTCAGACAGATTGAGCGCATGGAAAAAGTTGAAGCTCCCGTGCGCGAGGATAAAAAAATTAAGTTCAGATTTTCTCAGCCGCCGCGCAGTGGCCTGAAGGTGATCGCCTTGGAAGAGATTCATCAGGCTTACGGAAATCATGTGGTTTATCGCGGAATGAATTTTATAGCGGAACGTGGACAACGCATCGTCCTTGTCGGGCCAAACGGCGCTGGCAAATCAACGCTACTGAAGATTCTGGCTGGTGTGATTCCTTTTCAACAAGGCAAACGTGACCTTGGACACCACACAAAACTTGGGTATTATTCGCAGTATCGCATCGACACTTTGAACGCCAGCCGCAGCGTTCTGGAAGAAGCGCTTGATACAGCTCAGAATCTTTCCGAGCAAACCGTTCGCACCGTATTAGGCTCGTTTTTATTCCGGGGCGATGATGTTCATAAGAAAGTAAGCGTTCTCAGCGGAGGCGAAAAAAGCCGTCTGGCACTCGTCAAATTTCTCCTCGATCCACCCAATCTTCTCCTCATGGATGAACCGACCACCCACTTGGACATGGCCAGCATCGATGCCTTAATCGAAGCGTTAAAACAATTTGAAGGCACCCTTATTTTTATCTCACACGATGTCTATTTTATCCGCGCGATTGCTTCGACTGTGCTCCATATCGATGCAGGCAAACTGACGAATTACCTAGGTGACTATCAATATTATCTCGATAAATCGAAGGCGCTTTCCGAACGATCCGCGCTGACGGCAGGAGGCGCTTCCGAATCAAGTGCATCCACTCCGGACCACCCGCCAAAACCCCGTGCCAACTCTAAGGAACAGAAACGACTTGAAGCGGAAGAACGGCAGGCGCGTTCGCA
>CAYVFJ010000084.1:0-3006 GCA_964450905.1 uncultured Verrucomicrobiota bacterium | reverse complement strand
CAGCTTCTTATACAACGGTTGTTGCCTTGGCCATCACATGGCTTTTTTCAGTGCATCCTTTACGGGTGGAAAGTGTCACTTGGGTGAGCGAACGAAAAGATTTGTTGATGGGCCTTTTCACAGTTCTTATGTTCCTCTCTTATCAATCTAAAATAGAGAAATATTCACAAAGTTTTCTTCCATCTAAAATACTAGTGAGATCTCTTGGTTGGTTTTTTTTAGCTTCTTTATCAAAAGCAACCGCGGTGATTTTGCAATGTGTTCTCATCATTTTGGATCTTTACGTGTATCGTCGTTTTTCTTCAGAACCACGTCTGGCTCGGTTATGGATTTTAATTCAAGAAAAAATGTTGTTTATATGTTTATCATTAGGAGTAGGTATCGTGGCTATTCTTGGCCAAAAAAATGCTTCTGGAATGACTTCGTGGGATATCTATGGTGTTTATCCGCGCTTAGCTCAGGCTTGCCTCTCTATCGGTCTTTCTCTTCAAAACCTCTTTTGGCCTTATCCTCTATCTCCTCTTGTTGAGTTGCGTTTCTTTCCCTCATTCAGCCATCTTCCAGAATTTCTTTCGCTGATTTTTTTGATCGTTATTTCTGTGGGACTATTTGTAATCCGGAAACGTCACTCTATTTTCTGGGCTATGTGGCTCATTTTTATTCTGGCTCTTCTTCCAACCTCAGGATTGCTTCAAACAGGAGCACAACTCGTTGCAGATCGGTACTCTTATTTGCCATCGATGGCATGGGCGATGGCATTAGGTTTTAGCAGTTTATCCATTTTTTTAAATTCTCGATTTGTTTACCGATTATGGTGTGTTCTTATGGTTTTGGTGGTGAGTGGGCTAAGCATCTTGACTTGGCAACAACAAAAAATATGGCAGACCACAGAAACTTTATGGCAACATGCGATCAAAGTAGATCCTGATAACTATCCTGCGCATCTTTATTTAGGCAGGATCTTGCTAAAACGCGGAGATAAAACCCAAGCCACTTCCTTGCTTCTGAGAGCCACTCGGTTGAGAGAAGATGCGTCCGCTGCGTGGTGTGAATTAGGAGATATTGAGTTTTCGGAGCGTCGCTACGATCGTGCCGTCATCGCTTTTCGTAAAACACTCGAAACATATCCACAACATCCTCATGCACGCGCTCAATTAGAAAAAGCTCTCTCCTATTTGCAAGAATGATCCATCTCTAAACTTCTTGCTATGGAATGATACCATGTATCATGAAGCTCGTGAGCAGACTTCGAAAAAATCCTTTTCTCAGCCATCTTCAATTCAAACTCTGAAGCCGTCACCACTCCAAGAGGATGAATGGATGTATTCAGTTCCTTACAGATTTTTTGCAAATTTTCCACTTGATCTGAAGGAATCGATAAAATCACGCGCGAAGGCGACTCGTTAAAAAGCAAATCATCTAATCTTCCAGAAAATAGTGGTAAATTCACTTGAGCCCCAAATAAATGATTTCCCGAAATACAACATTCGGCTAGCGCAACCGCCAAGCCGCCTTCGCTACAGTCATGCGCGCTTTGGACGATGCCCGCGCGAATCGCTGCGGCAACTGTATCCTGCACTTTCTTCTCTATCTCAAAATCAAAAGAAGGCAACGGTCCCAGTTTCTTTCCTGTGTGTTGCACAAGATATTGACTTCCACCTAGTCCGGATCCCAAGGGTCCAATTAGAAAGATCTGGTCGCCTTCTTTTTTAAACCATTGCGTGGTAATCCACTTTTCATCTTCAATGAGTCCTACCATGCAAAAGGTGGGGGTCGGATCAATCGCTCCTTCGGGAGACTCGTTATAGAGACTGACATTCCCTCCCGTAATCGGTATTCCAAAAAATCGACAAGCATCCGCCATTCCTTCGACGCACTCACGCAGTTGCCAGAAAATTTCTGGTTTATATGGATTCCCAAAATTCAAATTATCAGATCCAGCAAGTGGTTTGCCTCCTGAACAAATAATATTCCGACACGCCTCAGCAACCGCCATTTTCGCTCCTTGACGCGGATCGATTCGACAATGAACCGCGTTACAATCCGTGGTCATCGCTAAATACTTGACCATCACTCCTTGATCCCCCGTTAAGAAGAGCCTTACGACCGCGGCATCTGAACCCGGCAACACACAAGTGCCCGTTCGAACCTGATGGTCATACTGACGGTACACCCAATTTTTTGAAGCAATCGTTGGATTCTCTAATAATTCAATGAGTGCCTGTCCATAATCCTTTGGTTCTTGGAGCTTGGAGATCGAAACTTGTGGCAAGTTTTCTGGCGCCCTTGATTCTCTCACATAGACCGGAGCATCTTCCGCTAACTTTTTTGCGGGAATTTCTGCAACAATTCTCCCATGATGTTTTACCCGCATGAAACCATCGTTTGTCACATGTCCAATCTTTGCGGCATGCAAATCCCATTTTTCAAAAATCTGTTCCACTTCCTGTTCATGTCCTTTTCGAGCAATAATCAACATCCGCTCTTGAGACTCAGACAACATAATTTCATAGGGCGTCATTCTGGTTTCTCTTTGCGGAACCTGATCCAATTCAATTTCAACCCCTGAATGACCGCGGCTTGCTGTTTCACAAGTGGAACAAGTCAATCCTGCTGCCCCCTTATCGTGAACCCCCACCACCGCTTCAGGATGAGCAAATAATTCTAGACAGGCTTCGAGCAATAATTTCTCCATAAAAGGATCTCCCACTTGAACTGCAGGCCGATCTTCCTTGGATTCTTCTGTCAACTCGCGAGAAGCAAAAGCGGCTCCGGCAAGACCATCACGACCTGTTGCCGCTCCCACGTAATAAACGGGATTTCCAACTCCTGTAGCGTGACCTTTACGAATTTGATCATGACGCAATACTCCCAAACAAACCACGTTGACCAAAGGATTGCCCTGATAACTGGCATCAAAATAAATTTCTCCCCCGACCGTTGGCAAGCCAATACAATTTCCGTAATGCGCAATCCCAGCCACCACACCACTCAATAACCGTCGAT
>CAYVFJ010000083.1:0-4108 GCA_964450905.1 uncultured Verrucomicrobiota bacterium | reverse complement strand
ACTTTTTTTCCTAGAATTCCACCTGTTGCATTGATCTCTTGAACCGCCAGCTCAACCCCATGATGCATGCTTTGTCCATTATCAGCAGCGCTTCCAGTAAGAGGAAGAAATTCTCCAATGAGAATTTCATTTGCTTCTGTCGGGCCATCTGATTGACTGCAACCCACCCAAGTGAGAACCGATAATAAGAAGAAATATTTGAATGTATTTTTTATCATCGTTGAGACTAATGATAAGTCCTTCCATTAGTCAAGAAATGTCGACCTGATATGGACAAAAATTAGATTTTGTTTTATAGAAAACAAATGCCATCAGAATCATCATCTCTCACTCTTTTTAACGCGATTTTAGCGGTTGCGTTGTCAGATGTCAGTCTTGCCTTCGATAATGCTCTTGCCAATTCACAAATGGCCATTGGATTACCTCAGCGACAGCAAAAAAAAGCTCTCATCTTTGGTATGTTACTTTCGTGTACCACCATGATTGTGCTGACGTTTGTTGTCGTGAAAATCCGATCTCATTTTGATTGGGTTCGTTATCCAGCGGGGATATGGCTGATCTACGTCGTTTATAAACTTTGGTTTGATCATAAGAAAGTTCATAGACCGAGTGACGTGGCTAAGGCAATGATCAAAGCGATTTTGCTGATTGCATTCACTGACTTAACCATGGCTGCAGATAACGCGATTGCCAACTCAGAGTTCGCGCTTCGAGCGGCTCCCGAACATCTGATGCCTGTTTTAATTTTTGGCCTTCTGATTTCTTGTGTTTTTATGATTGTCTGCACCTATATGATTGTTTGGATTCGGCGTTACGCAGATTGGATTAAATATCCGGCCGGCCTATGGCTATTGGTGGTTGCTTACCTGATTCTCATTGGAAAACACCATCCCAGTTGAACTTGATTTTGCGTGTAACCATGGCTCGTCAAGGACGAACACGAATGGTTACATCTCCCTCAACAAAACATTGGCAGGACAAACGACGATTTTCTGGGTTAAGACTTAATTTGGCCTGTTCTTTCCCTGTCATAGGATTGAGATTCTCGCTACCGGCAATCACTTCCACTCTACAGGTTCCACATAATCCGTGACCTCCACAGTTGAGCGGGCGATAGTTGCGGGGCCATCGATAAACACGAACCCCTTCTGCGAGAAGAGCGGCTCGAAGATTGACACCACGATCTGGGACATGGATTTTGCGGTTAATATTTTCGCAAAAGATCGTAGGCATGAATTATGGAACCATAAAGATTTTTCCAGTGTGCGGACAACGAGCCGCGCTTCCAGAAGGCAAAGTGCTCACATCAACAACTTTTTTATCTTGAGCATAAGGACTTTTTACAAGCCCTGACCATTTTGTTTTAATTGCGTAAGGATAGCCGCCTTTCCCTTTGGGCAGATCTTTGATGGGAATAGACTGGCCTGTATCGCCGTCGACCGTTGGAATAGATCCCTCTTGAAAAGAAGGATCTGAAGAAGTCACGGCGGTGGGCATTTCAGATGTCGAGGGCGGCATTTTTGCCGAGGTGCCGGCAGGTTGACTGGAAGCACACCCCAACAGAGCTATGGATGTTACAGATAAGATGAGAGCCAAAGAGTAAGATGAATTCATAAAAGTCAATCTATCAAAACACAAAAAATAGTTCAACCTAAAAAAATCCTCGAAGTTCTTAGCGAAATGTTTGCAAAATAATCATGTCATTACCTTCTTATCTCCACGATCTGGCCTTTAAAAATTTCCAAAGCTTTTTGAATCAGCGGATCGTCCTCAAAACGTTTGTCATCCATTCCGCTATTCGATTTTTTCTGATTTTCATCCACTTGGGTTGCCGCAGGTTCATCGCCCGTTGGAATCGACGGATCATCTGCAAAAACCACTTTAATATTCATGGCTTGATGAGTGATTTCGCGTAATTTATTTTGAATCATTTCCCGGCTCTTCGGAGTATCCACCAATTCTTTTTGTAATTCGAATTCAGGATCGAACCCCACGAACAAAGTATCCGCATTTTGTGACAGCGGTCTGCCTTCCATCAAGGAGGACTTGAGCATGGGAACCGTTTTTTCTAAATGTTCCAAGAGCTGTTGCCAGATCGCATCCAATGAGATTTTAGTCGAAGGAATCGTTGGGGACGGCCTCGATTCTACAGTAGCCACAATCGTCTTATTTTCTTTCAGTGGAGATGATCGGGGTTTCTGAACGTCAGAACCGGTGTCTAATGAAGAAGAGATCATGGACGATTTCACGGCGCTTGTCGCACTTTCTTTGGGAGCCGAAGGGATCTCCGATGTATTTCCCTCTAAAGCCTTCAATTTTTTTAGGATTTCTTCCAGTAAAACTTCGTCTTTGGTTTCCATTACTTTTAAAAGAGTGACTTCAAATAAAATCTTTTTCGAAAGAGCCCATCGCATCTGATTTTCCGTTTCAGTAAGAATTTCCAGAATCCGTAAAGTTCGTCCGCGATGAAGCGTTCGAGTGTGTTCTTTAAGTTCCGTGAGTTCATCCGGCGTTATTTCTGATGGTTCAACTCCCGCTTGAAGAATAAGGATATTTCGAAAATGCGAAATGAGTTCACTGAGAAGCTTTCCCAAATCTTTGCCTTCATCGGATAAAGTAGAAGCCAAAGTGATCACCTTGCCGCGTTCGCCTGTCAAAATTCCCTTTGTGAGTTGGTTGATTTGTTCATGAGCCACTAAACCGAAAATGGATAAGACATCGTTTTCTTCAACTTGATTGCCACAAAAGGCAATGATTTGGTCTAAGGCCGATTCCGCATCACGCAGACCGCCCACGGCTCCGCGTGCAATCGCCAAAAGGGTAGTATCAGATATCTCAATCTTTTCTAAGGACGCGATTTTGCGAAGTTGTTGAACCATTAAACCGTTGGGAATTCGATGAAGATCGAATCGTTGACAGCGTGATAGGATGGTTAAAGGAATCTTTTGAGCGTCGGTCGTTGCAAATAGAAATTTAACATGAGCAGGAGGTTCTTCCAAAGTTTTTAACAAAGCGTTGAAAGCTTCGGGGGTTAACATGTGAACTTCATCGATGTAGATGATTTTATATCGGGCTTTTGAAGGCATGTAACGCACGATTTCGCGAAGTTCACGCACATGATCGATTCCACGATTGGAAGCGCCATCCAACTCCAAAACGTCCATGGAATTGCCAGCCATCACTTCCTTACAATTAGAACATTCATCGCAAGGTTTGATGGTGGCTTCCTTTGAAGAAGAACAATTAAGAGCCTTCGCAAAAATACGCGCCAGAGTCGTTTTACCAGTCCCGCGAGGTCCCACAAACAGATAAGCGTGCGCCATCCGCTTTTGAGAAATGGAATTTTCCAAAGTGCGCACGATATGTTCTTGCCCAACAACCTCTGAAAATTGTTGAGGCCGATATTTGCGTGCTAAAACTTGGTAGGTCGACATGGCTCCTACTAAGAAACATACTCTTGCTAAAAAAACCAATCAAAATTTTCTTAAGAAGTCTTTCTGCAATTTCAATTGTTCAGTGGATGATAAAAAACTCGCTCGTATCGCGTGAAGCACTAAACGCTGAATATCGTCGGCATTTAAATGAAAAGTTTTGGCCAAAGCTAAATATTCATCGGTCAAGGTTGTGTTAAACAAAGCTGGATCATCGGAATTGATGGTGAGACATAACCCTTCATTCAATAAACGTGGAAACGGATGATCTGCAAGATTCGATACCACATGTAAACAAACATTGCTGGTAGGACATACTTCCAAAGGAATCTGCTGGTCACGCAGCTCTTTTACCAAAGATGGATCTTCTAAACAACGGATGCCATGACCAATTCGAACTGCGCGCAATGTTTGAAGAGCGCCCCAGATGCTCTCCGGACCCACGGTCTCGCCTGCGTGCGGCACACTGGGTAACCCAGCTTCATAAGCTCGTTGAAATGCCTTTTGATATCTTTCCGGAGGATTCCCAACTTCTGGACCGCCAAGCCCAAGAGCTACCACCCCATCATTCATCCCCTCAATCGCCCAATCCGCAACTCTCAATCCTTCCTCAGGCGAGATGGTGCGTGGAATATCAATCACCATGTTCATCATCACGCCCAACGAAGTTTTTGCCC
>CAYVFJ010000082.1:0-5662 GCA_964450905.1 uncultured Verrucomicrobiota bacterium | reverse complement strand
CGATTCAAGTAAGACTTTAATTCTGAATGAAGAATCACTGTTGCTCCAGGGCGTAGCTCTTGCAGATCATCTACAACCGATTCCGCGTTCATCGCGATCAGAACATCACAATCTTTGCGTCGAGCAGACCATCCATTTTTATTCACACGAATCGTGAACCATGTGGGCAACCCTTGAATATTGGAAGGAAACAAATTCTTGCCGCTGACAGGCACTCCCATCTGAAAAATGGATCGCAAAAGAATATTGTTAGCTGATTGACTTCCTGACCCATTGGACGTGGCAATTTGAATCACCACATCATTCACCACGGGCGATGTTTGAGTGGATGATTGGGTTGTAGTTTGAGTGGGCGCAGCAGTTGGCATAAATATTAATTAATTTGTGAATAGATTCTAAGAGAATATCTCACACAGAGTCGCGGAGTTCACAGGGATACTCCCGCCCCAGAGGCGGGATAAACGCTTCACTTAGATTCCATTTTTTCTCTGCGATCTTCCTGCCTGTCTGCCACCCATGCGGTGGCACGCCTCTGCGTGAGATCTTTCTGCCGAAATTTCAAATATCTTCGGCTAGACTTTACCTTATCATGTTTGATAAAATCAACAAAACCTTTTAGTACCATTCCTTAGTACCATTCCCCACATCTGTTTACAATTAGATAGTATCGAAGAAGTTGCCGAAGGTAAATTGGTAGCTTTTTATCCAAAAGACATTTCCACTTTTATTCGGCAAGTTTTAATGATTCATCTAAAGAAAAAGATATTCTCAAAAGCGCAACAATGGTTTATTGATTTTTTAAAAGCTGAAGTGGCTCAATTTAAATCAATTTCAAAAGTTGTTATTTAGGTTAACAACGTTTATACCGAATAATGGTTTCTCTGATGAATGCCTTTGTATTTCATAAATTTTGGCATGGCCTTAGGCTTGGCTGGAAAATGTGGACTGTGGTGATACTGGGATGTTTTTTGAATCTTCTGACATTTGCTCCTCTAGAAATGCCGAGACATGATGAACAGGACTACACAGCACTAACCCGGTTTCTATCTCAAAAGGGACTATTTGGCTATTCATCCTCCGCAGATGCATATCTGAAAGCGATGTATGGAGGAGCAGACTTGGCATGTCCTCCAACACGCTTCGCCTTTGTGGCAGCTGGCGCCTTAGTGCATTGGCTTACTGGAGTGTATGAACATCGAGCACTGGCTTTGGTCGCAGCTGTATCCTCGATCATTTATTTGGTTTGGTGTGCATATTTTTCCCAGCGAATTATGAAGGATCACGAAGCCTTGGCAGTTCTTCCTTTGTTATCCTGTGCGCCGTTGAGACTTCATCTTGGTGGCAAAGCTATGATCGATGGTTTTTATACTATGTGGGCTATGTTTGTTTTTGGATCAATATGGTTTGTTTTAATAACGCATGGTCCTGCGGCACAAAAGTGGCTCAATTTTTATGGGGTGTCATTGGTACTGTTGATCATGACAAAGGAAGCAGCTGTCTTTATCTGGCTTCCCATTGTGGCAGTCTTACTAATCACACCAAAGCTAGGTCTTCCGTTGCCAACATCAGCAACATGGAAAATCACCTTTCTAGCCCCTATGGTGAGTGTAGCCTTCCTTGCCCTTCTCTCTGGTGGTTGGGAGCGCTTTGTGGAGTTGATGACCGTTTTTTACTTTAAAGCACAGCGTCACGCATTCAGTATGCTCACAGGCGATGGACCTTGGTATCGTTATTTACTCGATTTATTTATGTTGACACCGATGGTGGTGCTTTTGTCTTTTGTAGGATTATTTCAACTCCGATCGAAACAGTACCCTCTCATTTTTCTAGCAAGCTTCATTTTTATCAGCTACGTAATTCTATCCCAGTTAAAGCACGGAGGGAATCTTCGATACACCGCTATTTGGGAATTTCCTATGCGTATTTTTGTGGTAACCGCCTTATCCACTTGGACAAAACAATTTGCTTCAAAACAACGGCTGCTATTCTACGGCGCCATTTTCCTAATTTGCGCGCAGGATTTATATCAGTACCACACCCTGTTCGTAGAACATCGTATTTATGAGCCTACACCGGAATCCATTCTGCGAGCGATCGATGTGATTAAATCTCCAGAAGACGTGCGTGAAACTTTAGGTCGATCCCTTAATCAATGATCCTGAAAAGAAGATTTATTTTACGCATCATTTTGAAATAGGTGGCATCTGCAGTGCTATGGTTGTCCGTTTACACTTTTATTTATCTTTTGCGCATCGGAACCCCAAATGATTCAGGCCACTGTCTGGCGCTGAATGACTTCTGGCTGCCACACGATAACCTGTGCAATAGTTTTCGCTACACATCCAAGAACCACCACGGATCACACGTTCTCCACCTTTTTTTGAGTCATTTTTTTTTAGATCCAACTCTGATTCATAACCCTTGATAAACCAATCCGCGCACCATTCCCAAACGTTACCTATCATGTCGTATAATCCATAACCGTTGGGAGGAAACTTGCAAACCAAAGCTCGTGAGAGATAACCATCTGCACCTTTGTTTTCTTCCGGAAAAATTCCCTGCCATACATTGGCAAGATGTTTTCCCCGAGGATACAATTCATCGCCCCAAGCATATTTTTTCCCCTTTAAACCACCGCGTGCCGCGTATTCCCATTCTTCCTCTGTGGGAAGTCGTTTCTTTTTCCACTTCGCATAGGCAATCGCATCGTTCCACGAAACTTGAGTCACCGGCTCATCCAGGGCAGCTAAGGACTGTAGACCATCCGGATGCCTCCAATCAGCGCCATCCATTTTTTTCCATTCACCAGATTTGATATCAAACACTCCTGACCAACCGTATCTCTCTGCTTCGGTTTGATAGCCTGTTGTTTCTATAAATTTGGTGAATTCAACCACTGTGACTTCATGTCGATCGATCCAGAAAGATTTTACGGTGACTTTATGAACAGGCCCTTCATACGGAAATCCATCATTCGTTCCCATTAAAAAGGTATCTCCATTAATAAAGATCATTTCATCGTTCAATAATTTAGAGGACGATGCCATTAAGCAAGGGGCTGTATCCATCAAAAGAATGATCCCTACACCCACAAAATAAATGAGAGCTCTAAAAACCATGGTTTTTGATTCTCAGATCGTGGGGAACCAGACGCTCATGTGGGATATTCCGCGATTGGCCCAGGCGAAGTAGGGAATCAGTTGGATCTTTTGTTTCCGAGGTTTAGTGGGTCTTAACACACGATAAAGTTGATCTCTGGAATCATTGTCTTTAATCAAGCAAGCTTCGCCTTCAAGCACCGTCACTCCATTTAACAAAGCGGGTTTATAACGAGCTGTAAATTTTATATTTTGAGGCAAATAAATCTCATCCACGCGCACGTTTTTCGGAAGATCTATTGATTCTAAACAATAAACAAGAGGACCGCGCATGATGGCTGCTTGATGACGCGTCTCTTCAACGCGTGGATGAGCCGTTATCAATCGGGGTTTCATGGGTAGGTCTAATTCAATTTTATCGTTATTCCTCCAATTCCTTCGAATCGCAGTGTAAGAACCGGCTTTTACAGGAATGTTCACCTTTTTTCCGTTCACCATGATTTTACTATCATCCGCCCAATGTGGAATCCGAAAAGCGATCGTAAACGCTTTTTTGGATTCTACTTTATTAAGCTGAATTTTGATTTGCCCATCCCACGGATAGTTGGTTTCCTGTGTCATTTTTAAACGTGTTCCATCTCTCAAAAGGCCATCAAAAATATTTCCACCATAATGATGCACCCAAATTCCATTTTCACTCACGCTGTATAAATATCCGTGAATACTTGCGGTTGTGCGAATCAGGTTAGAAGGACAGCAAACATTATTTTTTCCTGGATCAAAACGTTGATAAGCGTCCTGTGTTAACAGACGCTGTTCTTTTCCGTGCCAACGAAGAACATTGGTGTAGAACCAACCTTTTCCATGAATTCCAATCCCGGAAAGAATGCTGTTATAAAGGCTTAATTCCATGATGTCCGCGTGACGAGACTCTCCATTAATGGCAAGCATCCGCCAATTCCACATCATGTTGCCGATCTGGGAACAAGTTTCGTTATAAGCAGTAGAATGATGAAGTTGATATTCATTCCCTACCGCTTCGGAAACTTCATTGTCCGACCAATTGCCATGACGACACGCAAATCCCTTATGGAGCGCCGCTATTCCACCTGTCACATACATCTTTTTTTCAGTAAGATCCTTCCAAATTCTCTCATTGGCTTTTAACAAACTTTGATCGCCCATTTCTAAATAAGCATCTGCGGCGCCCGCACAAAGATAAGTCAGAAAAACTCCGTGCCCCACAGCCATCGTTTCTTTCCGAAAAGGCACTTTTGTTTGGTTAAAATCTGTTCCTCCAGGTTGAGACCCACGCATATCAATGAATCGATTGGCAATTTTCAGATACTTCTTATCATCTGTGGTGCGATAGAGCTCAACCAACGCCATGATATTGGAAGGGTTGATGCAATAATGTGCCAATTTGGGATTACGAGTAATAAATGTCCTATATAAAAAATCGGCTGTTTTGATTCCAATATCTAGAAAGTTACGCTTACCTGTGCTGCGATGATGAGCGCATGATGCCGTGATTAAATGTCCCATCACATATATTTCATGGTTCGTATTTTTCACGAAACGTTTTTTAACTCGCAGAATTTGAGTGGCGATATAACCATCGCGATGCTGAGCCTTACGAATCATCTCAATCACTTCATCCATCCGTTGATCTAATTTTGGATCACCGGTGACACCGTAAATATAACTCGCCGCTTCAAGCCACTTGTACACCCACTCATCCTGCCACAAGGTTCCTACATATTCCCCTTTTTCTAAACCTGCAGCAATTTTTAGATTGGTCAGAGCATGACCGCGATGAGGATCTGATAATAATTTCCATTGATAAGGCAGAGTGATCTTGCAGCATTGCCAGAAGCGATCCGCCCAAAATCCTTTTGTCCATCGCACAGATTGAAGATCCACACTTTGCAGCTTACAATAAGGACTTCGATCCGTTTTGATAATTCCGTAGTCACGCTTTAATGGGTCGTTCATATTTATTTTCTGTATTTTAAAGAAGAAATAGATTACTCCATCATAAACTCCTCATTCAATTTAAAAAATGAACATCCATGGACGCACCGTTGATTACCTTCGTATTTCTATTACGGATCGCTGCAACGAACGATGTCTCTATTGTATGCCAGAAGACTTTGCGGATTGGAAAGAGCGTAGCGAAATCCTTTCTTACGAAGAGATTCTTAGAGTAGTCACAGTTGCCACAAAATTGGGCTTTCGCAAATTTCGCGTGACAGGTGGCGAACCTCTTGTCCGAAAAGATGTCCCCCATTTGATACGAGAAATGGCATCCATTCCTGGGGTTGAAAGCATCGGAATGACAACCAACGGAACGCGACTTAAATCTTTAGCAAAATCGCTGCGTGATGCTGGGCTTAAGACCATCAACATTAGTCTCGATGCCTTAACCCCTTCCATTTATCGGACGATCACCCATGGTGAAATCAAGCCTGTCCTCGAAGGAATACGAGCAGCGATGGATGCCGGATTTGAACGAATCAAACTCAATATGGTTTTGATTCGTGGAATGAATCAAAATGAAATTT
>CAYVFJ010000081.1:0-4663 GCA_964450905.1 uncultured Verrucomicrobiota bacterium | reverse complement strand
TCCTATTCTACGGTCACTCTTTTAGTCACGCCTCAAGAAGCGGAGATGTTGGTTTTTGCCATGCAAAAGGGAAAGCTCACTTTAACTTTAAGAAATCTTGGGGATGTGGGATCCGCAAGAGATCTCAACAGCGTGAACTTTAATTATTTGGAAAAGAATATCCAAACATTTGATGAAGATCGGCAAATGCGATTAAAGAAAGAAATATCACGTTAATCTAATTTTTTTAAATATGGCTTTGGAAATTCATATTCAATGGATGGGGGAAGATCATCTGGCAACGGTTCCTGTTGAAACGGGCGTTTATCGAATTGGCCGAACGGATGAGAATGATATTGTTTTGGACGATCCATCCGTAGCTGCTGCTCATGCGATCATGCGATATCATGGTGAATCGCTCACCGTAGAAGATTTGGGCGACGAAAATCATGTTTATGTCGGAGATATTCGAGTCACACAACCCTTAAAGCTTACTCCTGGGCAATCGGTCCGAATCGGTAGTTACATGCTTTATCTTCAAGAGATTGCCCCTCATTTAGAAGTGACAACCAATGGTCATGCTTGGACATCCCTTGAATCGATGGAACATGGAGATGCCATGGAACCTTCGAAACCGAAAGTGAATGAGACAAGTTCGGATCAAACGATCGTCTCTTTACCCTCGGAAAATGGCGGGAACTCTCCCTTTTCCGAGCCAGAAAGGTTGCGCCGCGAATTTTATCGTTCGATCCGTCAGAAAATTCAGCAGGAACTTTTCAAGCGAATTGACCTCAAAAGGATCGCCATGACGGGCTTAAAGGATGATGAACTTTTAAAGAAAGTGCGTAAGACGATTCACGAAATTATTGAGAGTCAAGGCCATCAAATTCCGAAAAACGTTTCAAAGGAAGTTTTAGCCAATGACGCTTATGATGACGCAGTGAATCTCGGTCCGTTGGAACCTTTTTTAGCGGATCCAGAGATTACCGAGGTGATGGTGAACGGGGCTCATGCGATTTACTATGAAAAAAAGGGACGGCTTGTTTTATCTGAGAGCCAGTTTTTGGATGATCAACAAGTGATGGGAGTGATTGAAAGAATCATCGCGCCGATAGGACGACGGATTGATGAGAGTCAGCCGATGGTCGACGCGCGCCTGAAAGATGGTTCTCGTGTGAATGCCATTATCCCGCCTCTTTCACTCAAGGGACATTGTATTACTATTCGAAAATTTTCAAAAATACCCTATCAAGTATCGGACTTGGTTCGGTTCGGTTCTTTAAATGATGATATGGCGGAGTTCTTTAAA
Organism: uncultured Verrucomicrobiota bacterium; assembly: GCA_964450905.1. Classification (GTDB taxonomy): domain Bacteria; phylum Verrucomicrobiota; class Verrucomicrobiia; order JABWAM01; family JABWAM01; genus CAYVFJ01. The sequence continues at coordinate 3,375 of CAYVFJ010000081.1, read as the reverse complement.
ATCTGTGTTTTATTGCGCAAAAACATTTTGATTTCTGGTGGGACAGGCGCGGGCAAGACGACTCTTTTGAATGTGATCAGCAATTTTTTGCCTTCAGATGAACGGATTATTACGATTGAAGATGCAGCCGAGCTTCGGCTGAATCAACATCATGTCATTAGTTTGGAAGCGCGTCCTCCAAATATTGAAGGTAAAGGGCTGATTGCGATTCGAGATTTGGTGCGTAACGCGTTGCGGATGCGGCCTAACCGGATTGTGGTGGGAGAATGTCGTGGAGGAGAGGCTCTGGATATGTTGCAGGCTATGAATACCGGACACGACGGGTCGCTGACGACCGTTCATGCAAATTCTCCTCGGGATGCCTTAGCTCGGGTGGAAACCATGGTGTTGATGGCCGGAATGGATTTGCCGATGCGCGCCATTCGAGAACAGATTGCTTCTGCCATTCATTTGGTGGTGCAACAAAATCGTTTTAGCGACGGAACACGCAAAATCACGAGTATCACAGAAATTGTGGGAATGGAACGAGACATCATCACGATGCAAGAGATTTTTAAGTATGTTCAAACCGGAATGAGTAAAGATGGTTCTGTGATGGGACATTTTACGGCGACAGGTTGTGTTCCTACTTTTATGGAAGAAGTAAAAATACGAGGTTTACATTTGGCGCCAGGTCTTTTTAATCCGATCCACGAAAAATGATTTCTTACTTACCGCAAGCTCTCACTTTCTTGAGTGTAGGAGGGATCATTTATGTGATGGGGCATATTTGGGATCGGTGGTATTCAAATTATAAGGTTCAGTATATGGAGAGGACTGAGCAGGATTTGTATGGCATGTTTAGCACTTTTTCTTCCGAACGCGTTCTGCAATGGTCCATTGCTTCGTTTGCCATTGTTTTTTTGGTCACTTTAATCTTTTTCGGAAGGTTCGAATCATTTTTTAGCGGTTTTTTGAGTTTTCTTATTTCGATGGTCATGGGATGTTTGTCTTCTCTTGTGCCAAGGTGGGCTATCAAAAAGGCTTCCATGTATCGTTTAAATCAATTTGACATTCAACTTTTGGATTCTCTTCTCACCATGAGTAACTCTTTAAAAGCCGGTTTCAGCATCGTTCAATCTTTCGAAATGGTGGTTCAAGAGGGCAGAAATCCGATTGCCCAAGAACTCGGCCTTTTTCTAAGAGAAACTCGATTCGGCGTGAAGTTTGAAGATGCCGCTGAAAATATATGCAAACGTGTGCCCAGCGAGGATTTGCGGATTGTTCTTACTGGTATTGAAATTACACGTCAGACCGGAGGAACCCTCACGGAGGTGTTTGATCGTTTGGCAGCGGTGATTCGAGAACGGATGAGGATTCAAGGACGTATCCGCTCTCTGACAGCACAAGGACGTCTTCAAGGTTGGGTGATTGGGCTTATGCCTTTTTTTCTAGGATTTATGTTTTACCTGATTGAGCCTCAAATGATGCTTCAATTTATTTCAACAGGACCTGGAATAGCGCTTATTTTTATGATGCTTTGTTTGCAGGGATTAGGGTTTTATTTTACCCGAAGAATTGTGACAATCGATGTATGATATTTCTATGGAAGGATTGATTTTACTTTTTACTGCGATTTGTGCGGGTGGACTGGTTTATTATTTAGGACAGTTAAGCATTCAAATTCAGTATGTCATTTTGGCGGATGGCAGACGGCAGGCACGAGCTTTGCCGATTCTCGTTCGCGCGGTCCTTCCCTTTTCTTCTTATTTCCCAGGATTTCTCAAGGGCAAGTGGGTTGAACGATATTTTGATCATCTTGATCGAAAAATTGTCATTGCAGGTTTTGACGGGCTTATTACGGGCCATGAATTGGTTATGGTTCGATGGTGGCTCGCTTGGATCAGTTTTGTTTTGGGAATTTTATTGGCACAAAAAATAAACTTTCTTGTCGTCATTTTGACATTCTGCGCGTGGATGTACCCAGATATATGGTTGCGCGATGTCGTGGCCAAACGTCATAAAGCCATCCAACGTGGACTGCCTTACGTATTGGATCTTCTTACCGTTTGTGTGGAAGCAGGCCTTGATTTCATGAGCGCTTTGACGCGAATTATCGATCGCCGTCGGATGGACGCTTTAGGAGAAGAAATGCTCCGAGTGTTTCAGACGATTAAGTTGGGACGCACACGCCGACAGGCGCTGAAGGAAATGAGGGATCGCATTCATTTGCCTGATCTTACGAGTATTGTTAACGCGCTGATTCAAGCAGACGAATTGGGGGTAAGTATCGGATCGATCTTGCGGATTCAATCAGATCAATTACGTAGCAAAAGATTTTTGAGAGCTGAAACATTGGCCAATTTGGCTCCCACAAAAATGATCTTTCCTTTGGTGTTCATCTTTTTAGCCGCGCTGATTATCCTGCTCGGACCTATTCTCCTTCAGATTTTTCACCGTCTACTTTGATGCTCCGAAATATCACCCAAAATAAGATTCTTGCTCACCATCCGTATGTGGCATTCACGTGGTTCAGTCGTGCCCAGGGAATGATTGGCAAAAAATTTAAAGATTTTGACGCGCTGCTGATTCCTTCTTGTCGTTCGGTTCATACCTGGTTTATGACTCAATCCATCGACTTGATTTTTGTGGATACTGAGAAATATGTGGTTGAATTTAGAACACAAGTGAAACCGTGGAGAATGATATCAGGCCCTTCTTTGGCGAATACCGTGATTGAATTGAAGGCTGGAACATTATGTGCTGGATCATTACAACGGCATGATCTCTTATCGTGGTGACTATGAAATGGCTCAAGATCATGTTGATTTTTGTTCTGTTATTAGGAACTGCTCTCTTGGTTTATTTCTTGCCGGTTGTCCGCGAAAGATGGGTTTCTCGTCTCACAGGTTCTTCAACATCATCCGATTCGATCTATCCTGCGTTTCGTTTGTATTACGAAAAGGTTCAAGCATCCGCAGGCAATATTTTTCGTTATGAAATGAAGGTCGAAGAAGAGGTTCTTTCGATTGCGATCGATGACCTCAAACAGGAGCGTCATCATCAACAAAAAAAGACGATTCGTCCCGATCGGATTTCTGAAATCAAAGAAAAAATCCATGATTTAGGTTTTTTTTCTATCCCTCAAAAAACAGAAGGAATATCCAAAGAGGTATGGGATCATTACACTTTAAGCGTAGTGTCCCAGGGAAAGTCGCAGACCGTTCAGGTATTGAATCATTTGCTTCCAGAGAATCTGAAAAAAATTTGTTCGACGTTAGAAAACTTTGGTGAAACTGAATTAGGAATGTCGTCTCTTTCCGTTCCTTTGGAAGAGCTTGTGAAACAAGCGGAAGATGCATTTCAGAGAGCACGCAAATTTTATGATGAACGCGC
>CAYVFJ010000080.1:0-4249 GCA_964450905.1 uncultured Verrucomicrobiota bacterium | reverse complement strand
TGTCTCCACCGATATCAAGAGTGCGGATGACCACCGGCCGTGGATGAAGTTTTTCAGCGATTTCAAAATAGACAGCAAACTGTTCTTCTTCCGTAGGCAAATCATCGCGATTAATAAAAATATATTCCGTTCGGAAAAGCCCCACACCATCAGCTCCGCTCGTGACGACATGTGGAACGTCATTAGCTAATTCGATATTGGCTCCCAGAAAAATACGGCCGCGATCCGTGGTTTCAGCCGGAAGATCGCGCAAAGGCTCAAGACCGACTTCAATCAAGTGCCGTTTACTTTCAATTTTTCCGTATTCAAGAAGAGTTTGTTCAGTTGGATTGATAATCAGCGTTCCACTGTAACCATCCAGAAGCGCCATGCAGCCAGATTCAATTTGTTGACTCACATCATGCAACCCTACGACAGCCGGGATATTCATCGCGCGCGCCATGATTGCTGTATGAGAAGTTTTACTGCCGATATCCGTGCCAAAGCCAATCACTTTACCTCGATCCATGACGGCCGTGTCTGAGGGAGTCATATCATAACTCAAAACAAGACAAGGTTCTTCCAAGGCACGTAGATCCTGAAACTGATGTTCCTGTAAGTTTCGGATCACTCGGTAAGTGACATCTTTAATGTCGGTGGCACGCTCACGAAGATATTCATCTTCCACACTGGCAAGGGTTCGAATGTACTGATTGGCAACTCCATCAAATGCATACTCCACATTTTGATGATCTTCTTGAATACGTTTCACCACCTCATCGATGAGCGATGGATCATCGAGAACCAGAAGATGCGCGTCGAAAAGAGAGGCATCCACCTCTCCAAGATCTTCGGCCACACGTTTTTGGATTTCCAAGAGCTGTTGACGCGTCGTGACAAGCGCTTTTTCTAGTCGCTCAATTTCCTGTGGAACTTCGTGAGATAGAATCACTCGATGACTGATGGGCAAATCATTTTTTCCGTAGACAAATACTTTTCCTGTGACAATTCCAGGAGAAGCTCCAATTCCGTCGAATCTTTTTTCTACTTCTATTTGTGGGAGTTCTTCGGTGTTCATACCAAAATTCTAGGTATGAAGCTGTGGGATGTCGAGAGGCGAAATTAAAAGAACACAAATTTTTCTGCTAATTGAGGACAAATTCTACTCTTCGTCGAATCGTCGTTCGATCAGTTTACCTATTTCTTCCAATACTTTTTCCGCGTCGCCACCGTCCGCTGTGATTTTTAGTCTGGAGCCACATCCCGCAGCGAGCATCATCAATCCCATGATGCTCTTGCCATTGACTTCCTCTCCATCTTTTTCGACAAAGATATCCGCTTCATATCTGCAGACCGTTTTCACAAACATAGCTGCGGGACGCGCGTGCATCCCGAGTTTATTTGTGAGAATAAATAGTCTATCCATTCTTGGTCCGTCGGCTGATTTTTTTCTTAGTAAGATGCTCATGAGTCCTTTTGCATAATCTGGATGAGTTTTTGATTAAATTCAAGCGCGCTGTTGTGTCCCATGTTTTTTAATTTCTGATCTAAAGCGGCGACCTCGACGAGACGCGCGATATCGCGTCCAGGACGAATAGGAATGGTGATGTGCGGAACTTTCATTCCTAGAATATCACAGTACCGACGATCTATGCCCAGACGATCCACATCCTCGACCTGATCCCACTCCATCAGAGTAACCACCACATTGAGAACTTTTTCTAAACGGATCGAGCCGATGCCAAACATTGCGGCGACATTGATGATACCTATTCCACGCACCTCCATGTGTTCGCGCGATGCTTCCGGACTTGTGCAAACTAATTCACATCCATTGACAAGTCGGATTTTAGTAAGATCATCCGCCACCAAGCTATATCCGCGTTCCAAAAGAGAGAGGACACATTCGCTTTTCCCAACGCCACTCGTTCCTTGAACTAAAACCCCAATCCCCAAAATATCTACCATACTTCCATGTTCCTGAGTTGTGGGGGCGAAATCCGCTTCCAGAAAAAAAGTGGTTCGATTGACTAAACGCATGGTAACCATGGGACATTTGAAAACTGGAATGCAGAGCCTTTCAGATTCTTCCAGAAGAATGGTGGGAGGGTTGAGTGACCGCGCAAAGATCATGCAAGGAATATCGCTACGAAAAAGATTTCGAATGCGAGTTCTTTGAATGCGTTGAGAAAGAGAATGGAGATAATTGTTTTCTGCGCTTCCAAAAATTTGAATGCGTTTATCCGCCAAATATTTATAAAAACCAGCTAAGGCCAGACCCGGACGGTTGACACTCCCCTCGCGAATTTTTCGCTTAAGACCTGTGGCTCCTGCAATCAGACGGAGCTCAAGCGCTTCCGCATGTTTTTTGTAGAATTGCTCAACTGTAATCGATATTTCCGACATCAAGACCAGCCTGCCAAGAAATAACCTGCTTGCAAAGATTTTTTTATTTTTTTTCGAAGAAAAATAATCGGTAAACCTTGCGTGTAGCGCCGGATTTGTTAACTTAAAGCAGAAATGCAAAACGGTGTGATACCTATTCAAGTGCTCGGAGTTGTTCCCACAAACAACCGTGGGTGCGCGGTGTTTTTAGGAAACGAGGGGAAGGCTTTCGTCATCTATGTGGAACCTACAGTAGGTCAGGCGATCGCGATGTTCATGCAGGGGGTCGCCAAAGAACGGCCACTTACCCATGATATGGTGGGGCTTGTTTTTAAAGGATTGGGAGTGTCGATTCAACGGGTGATTGTTAATGATTTAAAAAATGGCACTTATTTTGCTCGAATGATTTTAAAACAGGAAAATGAACTGGGCCAAAAAATCATCGAAGTGGATGCTCGTCCCAGCGATTGCCTCGCCATGGCGATTCAAGCCAAAGCGCCTATCTATGTCACTCAGTCTGTGTTTGACGAAGTGGAAGACATCAGGGAAGACCTCAAAACATTAAATGATGAAATGCAGGGAGAACTTAATCCAGAAAAGGAAGATATAGCGAGCGAGGATCATCCTTCTAAGTTGAACCTGGATGTGGACGAACCTGAGCCGGATGAGGAACCCCCAGAAGAAGGCGGAAAGAAATGAGAATGGGATGTCTCCTCGTATTCAAGCGATAGCCCATTTAGCTCAAACATGGTTGAAACCAAATTCTTTCTGGATGCGGCAAGCAGAAAGAATGATTCCCAAACACACTCCTTATTCTAAGGAAATGGTTCATGCTTGTTTAACAAGTGTTTTTCAAGGTTATGATCACAAAACTCTCCACGCATGGATTCAGCGTGATCTTCCAAAAGCTTTGGTTGTTTCCCCATCGGAATCAAAAGCTCTCATTGTTTCTCCCTCCACCGTTTTTGCAGCAGTTTGGCAGGCGGCTACCGCATGTTGGCTGGCTGGAATGAGGATTGTGATCAGGCCATCTCGAAGAGAGCCTATCTTTTCAAAATTATTGATGGAAAGCGCGATCTCTGAAACAGAAGGATGTTTGCCCGTTCAAATGTGGAGATCAGAAAAGAAAAATCGTCGCCCTTGTGATTTTCAAGCGGTGATCGTCTATGGGACAGATGAAACCATTTCTCATTTACGGCTTCTATCAGAAAAAAAATCGCGTTTTATCGGTTTTGGATCTAAGATGAGTTTGGCTTATATCAGCAAACGTGCGCTTCATCAGGATAAAAAAAATCTATTGAATCGCGCGGCATGGGATGCTGTGTTGTATGATACTCAAGGATGTCTTTCGCCTCAGTGTTTTTTTATCGAAGAAGGAGGTTCGATTTCGCCCATCCAATTTGCTCGTCAATTAGCCGATGCGATGGAGAATCTCGATGCCCGCTTGCCACGAACACCGATTGAACAAGAAGCGTGGGAGGAAGAAGGTTTTTGGCAACACTGGCAATTTCTTCAGTCGCAAGGACGCGCGCGAATTTTTAAACAGCATGTCGTTTTTCATCAAGAGCCTATCTTTGAGCCTCCTGGATTGAGGAGAGTAGTTTTTGTGGCGCCCATTCGTCGAGTAGCGGATATCAAAAAATACTGTCACAAATGGGTTTCACGTTTATCGGCTATCGGCGTATCGGATCATTCGTCCCTGATCAAACTAGAACAGCTTTTTGGAAGAGATTCTTCCATTCGCTTTTGTGAGGTTGGTCAGATGCATCAACCTCCTCCTGATTGGCATAATGGTGGAGTTAATCTTTTAAGTAAATTGGTTGGATATACTTGAACATCTTTTATTTGTCGGCGAGCGGAGGTGAAACTTAATTCTTAATTCCTA
>CAYVFJ010000079.1:0-10364 GCA_964450905.1 uncultured Verrucomicrobiota bacterium | reverse complement strand
AAATATTTTTTTCATCATATTATTTCTCATTTTATTGCCTTTATAAGAGCCTGTTCGCGACACGCTTTCTCTCAGGAACCGAGCACTCTCAAATCGATTCAAGCGCTTCAAAAACTTGATTTCTTGAGTGTTCATGATGCAGCAGCGCTTACTGAAGCCTACCTATTTTTAAGGCGTCTCGAACATCGTTTGCAAATGGGGGAAGACCGACAAACACACGTGGTTCCTGAAGATAAAACATTACAGACGGCTTTGGCCAAAGGGCTTGGTTTTAAATCTCTCAAATCTTTCGAAGATCAGTGGAAACAACATCTTGAATTTGTGCGAACCTTCTTTCACAAAATAGTTCGTCCTCACGCGGGTGTAGAATTCGAAAATGACGCTTTGGAATGGAATACATCTTCTCCTGAAAACGAAGCTTTACTCAAAGCGGCTGGATTTCAGCAAACAGAAAATGTATTCGAAACTTTACGAACATTGGCTTATGGCCCTGAATACGCTCATGTTTCTCAGAGGACTCGCGCCCTTTTTAATCAATTATGGCCGTCCGTTCTCAAAATCGCCCCATCTTTAGCAAACCCAGATTTTGCGCTTCAACAATTCGAACGCTTCATTGAAATTTATGGATCACGAGCGGCTCTTTATGAACTGTTAACATCCAACTTTAAAGTTTTAGAATTGCTTTTCAAACTTTTCGATTCCAGTCGATTTCTTACGGATATCATCATTCAGCAACCTTCTCTTTTGGAATCCATTGCTTACGAAGGATTGTTGGCATGCTCCCATGACTCGCAAAAGATGAAAGCTCTTTTATCAAAGGAAACGGCTGAAACTGTGGAAAGCCGATTGCGTTCTTTTTGTCATACAGAATTACTTCGTATTGGATTAAGAGATATTCTTGAATTGACAACTTCTCTTGAAGAAACTTGTGCCGAAATCGGTCAGCTTGCAGACTTATGTCTTGAAGAATCTGTCCAAAATATCTCAAGAAAGATTTCTCAGAAACAAAAAGACTCTCTTTGCGTGATCGCCTTAGGCAAATATGGCCGTTGCGAACTTTCTTATGGATCAGATTTAGATGTGATTTTTGTGGGCGGAACCATGGATCAAGCCGCTCGGATCATCACTTTAATGAGTCAGGAAAGAAGTGATGGCATTGTTTTTAAAATGGACGCGCGTCTCCGTCCGGACGGTAAAGATGGACCATTAACTTTGTCATTAGACGCTTATAAACATTATTATCAAAGTCGGGCACAGTTTTGGGAGCGTCAAGCGCTTACCAGCGCCAGAGCGGTTGCTGGCAACCGTGAATTGGGCGCGGCATTTATGAAACTTGTGGATGAAATCATTTATTCAAGATCTCTTTCAAAACAAGAATTAGAAGAAATGCTGGTGATGCGGACAAGGATTGAAAAGGAACGTGGTGATTCTCATGATCCTCTGCGTGATTTTAAAACAGGCGCTGGGGGACTTGTGGACGTGGAATTTTTAGCGCAAGCGCAGCAATTGCGTTACGGACATAAACATTCTGTTTTGCGAAGAGCTTCTACTTTACAAGTGATCCGAGCGATGCCGGATCTTGCTGATTGGAAGAAGGACGATTGTTTTCTTTTAATTGAAAACTACTCTTGGCTTAGAAAATTAGAAAACATTCTCAGACGATTTAACAATGCCTCCATTTCTCAAATGCCGATTTCTCGAGAAGAATGGAGATCTATTGCTCAACATCTTGGCATCAAAGACGCCACCTCCTTGGAGCAAGAACTTGTTCAACGACGAAAAGATGTTCGCAAATTATATGAACCACTGATCAAAATTTAAGTAGCCGTTCACGGGTAGCACTGTTTGAACTTTTCTTGTTGAGTGTATCACAATAAATGATGATGATATCGAATAGACTCTAAAAATAATTCATGAGTAAAAGCGCAAAGATTTATGAAAAAATAATGGATGGTGGCTCGGATGCTAATATTCATTTTGATGACTTATGTTTTATGTTAGCGCGAATGGGATTCTCTCATCGAACAGCTGGAAGTCATCATATTTTTACAAAAAACACCTATCGTCCGATAGTCTTGCAACCTCACGGAAAGGAAGCTAAGGTGTACCAAGTGCGCCAAGTTCGTAAAGTACTTAACCAAGAGGAAAATTTATGAATCAAGATACATATGAAATTGTCATTTACTGGAGTGATGAAGATGAAGTTTTTGTTGCCGAAGCACCTGAATTGCTGGGGTGTGCTGCTCATGGGCATTCACCTGAAGAAGCTTTGTCTCAAGCACAGATAGCCATTGACCTTTGGATTAAGACCGCAAAGGAAATGGGACAAAACATTCCCCAACCAAAAGGTCGTTACACCTTTGCTTAATCAGCAATGTAAACTACGAATAGATCTTGATATTCTTGGGGGCATCCGCCGCGGCGGATCGAAATCGGCATCCCGCCTCAGAGGCTGGACGATTTCCAGCCCCTCGGCTTTTGCTCGGGACTTTTCTGAGTCTGTCGAAGGACAGACAGGAGCTGTTTGGCGAGCCGCCAAATAGAACACGCCAGCCGCGTATGCTCCCCAAGCGTTGAATATACCCGTGAACAGTTACAAATCTAATTCTACTTTTGGCCGCTGGTCTTATAGTAAACTTCGGCTTCAGGAACTCGTTTTTCTAGATCTGCAATACGCGTTTTATCAGAGGGATGCGTGGAGAGAAAAGCTGGAGGAGCTCCCCCTTTCTTTTCATGGTACTCTTGAAATCGTTTCCAGAAAGCGATCGCTTCTTTAGGTGGATAACCCGCTTTTGCCATGTAAGTCAGCCCTATTTGGTCTGCTTCACTTTCTTGCATTCGGCTATGCGGCAAAACAGCCGCAAGAGTGGCGGTAACGCCAAAGGCAATCATGGAAAGCCTCTTGATTTTTTGATTTTGTTCATGAAGCCCCACCGCCAACCCCGCGCCAGCAGCGGTAAGACCCAACTGATAACTTAATCGTTCCGCGCCATGTCGAGCGGCCACGTGCGCAATTTCATGTCCCAAAACAGCGGCCAGTCCGGCATCATCTTTGGTTATCTCCAAAATCCCTGTGTAAACACCGACTTTTCCTCCCGGTAAAGCAAAGGCATTCAGTTCTTTATTTTCAAAAAGAACAAATTCCCATTTTGCATTTGGAATATCTTGATCCGCTACATCCGCAATTCGCTTCCCCACGCGTTGAACCATTTCTACTAAATTAGTGTCCGTAGATTGGGTTTCCTTTTTTTTGATTTCTTCAAAAGCGCCTATTCCAAGATGAGTTTCTTCACCTATCCCAATGATATTAAAGGCCGATCTTCCTGATTGAGGGACGGTGTAGCAAGAGACGAGAACTAATCCGGCAAGGAGAATGAGAAGCTTCTTCTTCATGCAATTTTTCTATGAATGATTCGTTGGGCGACAGGAGTGCTTCCTCCTCTTACTCGATTGCCCACCTGAACGAGGATTTTTGTTGAATCTACAGGGACATATAGTTCCACACGAGATCCGTATCGGATCATCCCTAATAATTCACCGCACGAAACTTCCTCATGGAGCAATCTCCAAAGAATAATTCTTCGAGCAATCCAACCTGAAATTTGTTTGACCATAAAACGCATTCCGTCGGGAGTTTCAAGCCCTAGCATTTGACTTTCGTTTTGGAATGAAGCATGAGGATCTCGTGCATCCCAAAATTTACCCGGTTGATAATCGATCCATTTGAGTGTGGCATCACAGGGTGATGGTTGTGTATGAACGTCAAAAATCGAAAGAAAAATTCCTATGCGACACGCTTTCCCTTTGATAAACTTTGGTTCGTCAACTTCCACAATATCGGTCACTTTCCCGTAGGCAGGAGACATCCACAGGGATGGGTCATTCGGTGTTTTGCGTGATGGATTACGATGAAACGCTGCATGGAACAAAAAGCCTAACAAACAGACCATTGAAAATTCCCACCAACGGCCAATAGCCGCGACCACAGCCAAGAAAAAAAACCACCGCAAAAGGGGCATTGCTTCGTGGAGAGGCGCCGGATGAAAATCGCGTTTCATGTTTGGATTATGACCAAATCATGGCATGGAGAAAGTAAAATCCTACACGCGATGATTCCATTGGATCGTTGAAAATTTTTGGGCTGCCAAAGTTGTGATCTCGCTTTCTTGAGTTGTGGAGAGTTTTAAACTCAAGAATTGCGCGCCATATTTTTCCCAAACAGACCGAATTTCCGCCGAAGAAACGCGGTCGATCTTTTCTCCTTGAATACTTCCCTGATGAAGAAGTCCGTGACGAGTGAATCGCTGGGCGCCGCCAGCAACTTTGATTCCACGAACGAGAACATCGTAACGCGAACTTTTTGTAAAACATCGGTCCGTTTCTGGATTTTTCGGTTTTTCAAAAACTGGGGATTCCTTGTGCGGAGGCATGAGTTCGGAGGATAACCCTCTTTGCTCAAAAATTTTATGAACGCGTTCATGCACGCATTGATAGCGTTCATGGACCGGCAATCGATACCACGCGTGTTGAGGAGATATGACTACCGTAAAAGTAAGATCATGATCGTGAATCACAAGAGCGCCTCCAGTAGGACGGCGTATCACGGTGTCATGCAAAGAAATGTCTTTAGGAAAAGGTTGAAAGTAACCGATGGTCATACTTGGGCGGTCCCATCGATAAGTTCGTAAAATGGGCTGGCTGAATTGGTGTGAGTGAAACATGAGCCATTCGTCACAAGCCATATTCCATGCGGGCTCACAAAGGTCATGTTCAATCAAAAACCAGCTTTCCATTTTCTTACTGACTCACTGGAGGAGGAGGTGAAGTTTGTGGATTAGTCCAACGGATTTGATATTTATCCACAATCTTACCGATCTCAGAATCGGTCTTTGCTAGGTTCAGCAAATCGTTGGCCAACCCGTGGAGTAAAGTTTGCATGGTTCGAGCTCGAGCCACTTTTACCAAAGCTTGTTCTTGTTGGAGAACCAACTCCTTTTTTTGTCGATGAAGACGATTCGTGGCGTTCCAGGTGGATTGAAGTTGAAATAATAAAAAGAAAATGAAAGCGAGCGTCAGGAAAAAACTGGGCCAAAATATTTGGGATGTTTCCGTAGAAGATGGATTTTCGGCATTCATGGATTAGAAGGGGACGGATTTTTGTTCACGATGATTCCATAATGCGCCAGTAATTTTTGGGCTTCGGGCTTGTCTGACGCGAGAGCAGCAATATCTTGAGCGATATTTTGCGCGAGCTGTTGGCTCGCGGTTCCCGTTTGAATTTCGTTCTGGAATTGATTGAGCTCTGTCAGTTGTTGAGTTAGGATGAACTCTAAGTAAAGGTTGTAACCACTCAAAACACATAGTCCCAATGCCAGAAACGCACTGATGATCGCACTGCCAAACAACACTCTATATTTGGAACGGCTCATGAGAATAAGGAACAACTCTCACCCTCTTCTATTTGAAGAGAATCGTCAATCTTGGAATATGCAGATTTATTTCTAGAAATACATATGCCTATCACCTTTCTCATTTTCTTGGCTGGATCGTGGGGTTTGTTAATCTTCCATTTAAGTCGAGAATGGTGGATCAATCCGCAATATGGCTACGGATTCCTGGTTCCTATCTTTTGTGGATGGATTTTGTGGAATCGTCGGAGTGAAATAGCGGAGGCTTTCAATCAGGTCACGCCCCCCCAGCGTTCTAGATGGATTCATGCCTTTTTTTACCTGGGAGCAGCAGGACTTTTTCTCCTTGAATTATTACGCCAGGTTTCGCCATTGCTGCGGCACATTGGGATGATGGGTGTATGCCTGTGTGTGGGGTTCACTTTTTGTTTGTTAAAACAATTGGGATTACGCCGTCTGCCAAGTGTGTTAAAAGGGAGCATCCTCCTTTTTTTTACGGCCATTCCATGGCCTACATCTCTAGAAACTTCACTGGTTCAATTGCTCAAGACGGAAATCGCTGGCATGACCTCGGAGATTCTTAATTTGATAGGGATTCTAGCTATTCAACGCGGAAATTTAATTGAACTCAGCCAAGGGATTGTCAGCATTGAAGAGGCATGTAGCGGCTTGCGATCTTTACAGTCTTGTATCATGATTGGAGTGGCTCTTGGACAATTCTTTTGTCTGTCGTGGTACAGAGCTGTCGCATTGATGGTGTTGAGCGTTTTCTTGGCGCTTTTGGGCAATCTTATTCGAACGACCACATTGACTGTCATAGCTGCGTGGAAAGGTCCTTCTAGCATTGAAACATTTCATGATCCCGCTGGACTGGTGATTTTGGTGGGAGTGACTTTCGTGTTATATTTTGTGGCCAAACGATGGGGACACCTCTGTTTATCGCCTCATGAAGTGAAGTTTCCATCGATCCATTGGAATCGGTTGCCTTCTCTAAAGGGTGTGATTGCCGTAGGCATCTTATCTCTGGTTGCGGCACATCTTTGGTACTGGTATCGTAGCACCTCCGAATTATCCAAAAATGAGCCTTTTCTTGAGGTCAATCATTCTTCTCCACTAAAGGTTAACGAAATTTCTGTGCCACCCGATATTCTCAATGTCCTTCGTCCTCATCAGGGAGCTTACTATCGAGGATTTTCTCCTAGTTTCGGGGAGATAGCGATCTACACCTTTTTTTGGCTGCCAGATTCCGACCAACGAATCGCATTTTTTCATCGACCGGATGTATGTATGAAAGGCGCCGGCTGGAAACCTGTGGGCGATGTCGATCAAATCAAGATCAACCTAAACGATCAAGAAACGATTTGGTACGTCTTCCATTTTCAACAAGAAAATCAAAAAGTCATTCAAGCATGGGGTGTTTGGAGAAATGGCGTGGAACAACAACTAAGTTTTTCAAGAGGCTGGAAATCTTTTCTGGGACAACAACTGCAATTATGGCATTATGTCTGGCAGGGACAAATAAAGGCAAACACACAAATTTTATCGGTTATTTTGGATGCCCATCTGGCGGATCAAGAAGCATTGCGAGAGGTCATTCAACAGTTATTTCGCGCGCGCAAATAAAATTTCATCATGGAAAATGAAAAAATTTATATTCCCTTGAAACACGCTTGGATTTGGATCCTTGCCCTTATTTTGCTTGGGTTTATGGTCAAACCGGCCTTTCGCGAAATCAAATCTTGGCGAGCAAATATTTATCTTGCGCGCGCGAAAGAGGCCTTAACAAAGGGCGATTTGACGCGCACAAAAGAACAAAGCTTACTCTGTCTTCAGCTTAAGTGGGACCATCCAGATGCCATCCGCGTCTTAGCGCGTCTTGCCGATTTAAAAAGAGATCCCAACAGCATCGGGCTTTGGAATCATCTTTTACAAACAAAAGAGGCGACGGATGACGATCGGATTGCTTTGGGTGAAGTTGCTTTACGAGAAAATTTTTTGAGTCTCGCGGAAGAACAACTCACAGTATTACTCGCTCGTTTGACTCCTTCCAAAGAGATTTATCATCTAGCCGGTCTCCTGGCAATCCGTCAACAAAGAGCGTCCTTAGCGCGAGAATGGTTTATGAAAGCGCTTGCCATGGATCCTAGTTATAAGAGGGCGGAAGTGAACCTGGCTCGCGTCGAACTATTCTTTCTCAAAAATAAGGAAGCCGAACAACAAGGACTCACGCATCTCCGCAATCGGATCACCGTCCATGATGAATGGGAACTGGAAAGCCTACGACTTCTGGTCCAATGGGGAACCGAAAATCCTCAACATTTGCCCTACGATTCAAATTTGGCTGAACAACTTAAGAAACATCCGCAATCTCAAATCCAAGATCTCTGTTCTATGGCCGACTGGGAAATAAGGACTGATCCGAAAAGAAAAGGCGCTCTTGTGGCTTCCATCACGGAATCCGCAAAAAACCTGCCTGCGGAAGATAAACGCGAAGTCGGCGCCTGGCTGAATAGTTATAAACTTTTCCAAAAAACATTAGAAATATTTCCGTTAGATCCCAAAGCTCCGCAGAGTCTGATTTTTGTTCAACTCGACGCGCTGGCTGCCTTGAGAAAATGGGAGCAAATACGTGATTTTCTTGCGGAAGATGTTCTGACTGAACAACCGTCTTTACGCCTTCTTTTTCGCGCGCGTGCGGATCGTGAATTGGGCAACGAAAAGTTATACGATTTAGGTTGGCATCAAGCCATTCGTGCAGCAGAAAAAAGCCCTCCTATTCTTCGCTATCTGATTCATTACGCGACTGAAATGAAAGAGACAGCCCATTGCGCCGAGGTCTATGAAACGTTATCGCAAATATCAGAACATCAACTGGAAGCTTTGCTTAGGTTAATATCTTTATACGAACCGTTAGGCCAAACACAAAATTTATTTCGAACGATGCAACGGTTACTACTTCTTTTCCCTAAAGATACAGTGATTCTCAATGACGTTACTTATCTAGGATTACTTCTGGATGATCCTTCTGTAAAAGCGGCAGATCGCGCTTACGAAGTTTATTCCGGAAACCCTCGACTTCCGGCTTTTGCGGCTACCTACGCTTTGGCAAAATTAAAAGCGGGACAACCTACCATTGCGGTTAAAACGATTGAAGATATTCCTGCTTCAGAATTAACGGCGCCTGGCTGGCAAGCTGTTTACGCGGCTTCTTTGGCAGCCCACGAACATAAAGCTGAGGCGATCAAGATCGCCCAAAAAATTGATTTCACAAACCTAAAGCCCGAAGAAAAAAAACTTCTGGAACCTTTTTTTCCGATAAAAAGAAAAGATTGAGATGCCTGGCAAAAGAATGCAAAATCCCGGTTTCTTGAAAAGAACGATTCATGATAACCTTAACCTACGGAAGCAATCCCATGCACTCTCCCATCAGCCAATTCATTAAAAAACACTTTCTTCATTTCAATGCAGCCGCTCTTTCAGACGCGGCTGATGACTACGTCAAACATCTTCAAAACAACGGGAAAATGTTTTTGACCATGGCAGGGGCCATGAGCACCGCGGAAATTGGAATCTCTTTGGCTGAAATGATTAGGCAAGATAAGGTTCATGCAATTTGCTGCACAGGCGCTAATCTGGAAGAGGACATTTTTAATCTTGTGGCTCATGATCATTACGAACGAGTGCCCCATTTCAGAAATCTAACGCCGCAAGATGAAGATCGATTGCTTCAACGACACATGAATCGCGTGACAGACACTTGTATTCCTGAAATGGAAGCCATGCGTCGCATTGAAACCGCTGTGTTCAAAGAATGGATCAGTGCGGATCAAGCGAATCAACGATATTTTCCACACGAATTCATGTTCAAAATTCTTCGAAACGGAGCGTTGAAGCAATCTTATCAAATTGATCCAAAAAATAGTTGGGTTCTCGCGGCCATGGAAAAAAATCTTCCCATGTTCGTTCCGGGTTGGGAAGATTCAACTCTTGGCAACATGTATACGGGACATTGTATCAATCAAGACGTTAAGAATGTTCATACAGTTCGAACGGGGATTGAATATATGATTCAACTTGCCGAATGGTACACCACCATCACGAAAGAACATTCTCTTGGATTCTTTCAAATAGGTGGTGGCATTGCTGGAGATTTTCCCATCTGTGTGGTTCCCATGCTCCATCAAGATTTACAACGAACCGAAGTTCCACTCTGGGGTTATTTCTGTCAAATCAGCGATTCAACCACCAGTTATGGTTCGTATTCAGGCGCCATTCCAACCGAAAAAATTACGTGGGGAAAGCTCGGTATCCATACTCCAAAACATGTGATCGAATCGGATGCCTCCATCGTGGCTCCCCTGATCTTCGCCATGGTTTTGGGCTGGTAATTCAAAACAAAAATGCATATGAAGCGTCGGCCAGGTTATTGGAAGCGCCGAGTAACATCATATTTCTAATTCTTAATTTTCTCTTATGCTCTGGTTCATCCTTTTCCTGCCTTTGATCAGTTTTACATTGATTTCGCTTTTCTTTCTTAAGCGTCACACTCTCGCGGCTTATCTTTCAACGAGCGCCGCAATTCTGGGCGCTTTTTTTGTGATCTACTCGATATCGAAAGGAGCCGCAGCCGATTGCGGTTGTGCTTTTCAATGGTTAAAGATTGCTGAGTTAAGTGTCTCGATCCGTTTTCTGTGGGATGATCTTGCTCAATGGATGACTTTGATTGTGACTTGTGTGGGCGCTTTGATCCACATTTATTCTTTAGGTTACATGAGAAAAGATGAAGGCAAGGCAAGGTACTTCGCTTTTCTTTCGTTCTTCATGTTCTCGATGCTCGGCATTGTCCTGGCAAACAATTTCATCATGATGTTCATTTTTTGGGAATTGGTGGGTCTCAGCTCTTATCTTCTCATCGGATTTTGGCATGAAAAAGCGAGTGCTGCGGATGCTGGTAAA
>CAYVFJ010000078.1:0-2841 GCA_964450905.1 uncultured Verrucomicrobiota bacterium | reverse complement strand
AATAATCTCTGACATTCTTAAATCCGTGTCTTGTTCAATCCCTTTAGCTGCGGAAACAAGGAGCCCATTTTTTGGAAGGAATGGTTTTGCATTCTGGCAAAGCTCTCTCATTGCGTGAGAAGGCACCACAAAAAAAACAGTCTCTGTGTCATGCAAAGCTTCTTGTAAATTTCCACATTCATGAGCCCCCGGATGCCGTCCCCACAATACCGTTGGATGCCCTCGACGACGTAATAAAGCCGTGATGGCCATTCCCCAAGCTCCATTTCCGAGAACGGTGATATTCATACTTGATGAACAAATGAGAAGTTAAAAATGAGAAATGAGAAATGGGTCATGACAACTTTTAGGCGCCTCTGATATATATCTTTATCCATTTTTTGGTGTCTTTGTCCATCGATGTTCTGTTCCCTGAATTAAACGTTGGATATTTGAATGATGCCGCCAGATTGCAATCAGACTGATCAGAACAGAAAAGCCGATGAACACAAATTCCTTCGAATAAAAAATCCATGTTGCGATTGGAAGAGTGGTTGCGCATGCAATGGAAGCCAGTGATACATAGCGAAATATCGCAAAAAATAAAACCCAAATCAAGAGAACCACCAAAAAAACTTCTGGCAGCAACCATAATAAACCGCCTGCGGATGTGGCAATTCCTTTGCCTCCTTTAAATTTTAACCAGATCGGATAGTTATGTCCAACAACGGCTCCTAAAAAGAGAATACACCGTTCTTCTTCTGATAATGATCTTATGATTTCAATAGGAAAAACGAGTTTAATCAAAAGATACGCCAAATAAACTTTTAAAAAATCGAGAATAAAAGCTGTGATTCCCCAGCCTTTACCCATGACCCGCCAAACATTTGTGGCGCCAATATTTCCGCTTCCAAGCTGACGAAGATCAATTCCCTTCAGACGGCCAAAAAGATAACCGTAAGGAACAGATCCGACGAGATACGCTGACAAAAAATAAAGAAGGTCTTTCAAGTTTCAAACATGTTTTTACAATCGTGGAAAGGCAATCCCTCGTTGTTTTTGATATTTACCCTTCCGATCTTTATAGGAAATTTTACATTCTTCTTTCCCTTCAAAAAATAGAACTTGAGCAATTCCTTCATTTGCATAGATCTTTGCGGGCAGAGGAGTGGTGTTAGAAATCTCCAGAGTCACCTGACCTTCCCATTCCGGTTCAAAAGGTGTAACGTTCACGATAATTCCACAGCGCGCGTAAGTCGATTTTCCCACACACAATGTTAAAATATTTCGTGGGATTCGGAAGTATTCAATGCTCCGTGCCAAAGCAAAACTATTGGGTGGAATGATGCAAGTTTTTGCTTGAATCTCAACAAACGAATGTGGACTGAATTTTTTAGGATCAACTAAAGCTCCATGCACATTGGTAAAAACTTTAAATTCATTTGCCACACGAAGATCATAACCATAAGACGAAAGTCCATAACTGATACAACCTTTGCGCACCTGTTTTTCACAAAAAGGCTGAATCATCCGGTGTTTCATCACCAAGCGTTTGATCCAATGATCAGGAAGTAAACTCATAAGGAAGGCAACTTAGGGCGGTAAAGACAAGTGTGCAGATTCCGCCAAAAAAATCTTTTTCTTGAAGATCAAAAGTGGGAGTATGATGCCCTGAAGGAATGTCTGAGCCAATACAGAAATAAACGGCTTTGCCTCCTCGTTCCTGAACGTGCCGCATGAAGTAGGTCGCATCTTCACTGCCGCTATTTGCTAAAATTTCGTTTTTTACCTGAATCCCTGGCACTTTGGCTGCACTTTGAGCCACGATGTTTGCTAAAGAAAGATCACAAAGAGCTGTGGTGGCGCTTCCTACAGGAATGATTTGAACCTCCACTCCATGAACACGAGCCGTTTCTTCAAGAATGGTTCGAGCATGATCTCGCATATAAAGATCAATTTCAGCGGTTTCTCCACGGGTTTCCATCATCATCGAGGCGTGATCCGCAATAATATTTCGTCCGCTACCGGCCTTTAATACACCCACGTTTATGAGAGAAATTCCATGGGGATGACGAGGTATGGCATAGAGAGAGGTGACGGCTTGAGCTGCTGCGAGAAGAGCATTTCGACCGTTCTCAGGATGCAAAGCTGCATGAGCGGCGACTCCTTTAAAGATCACATCCCATTTGGTGCTGGCCAAAAACTTTTCCACTCGCGTGTAAACATATCCTGACGGCACATCCAACCCTAAATGAAACGCGATCAAACAGTCCACATCATCCACCACGCCAGCTTTCATCATAGGCACTGCTCCGCGACCGCCCTCTTCGCCGGGTTGAAAGATCAATTTAATGGTCCCAGAAAAGTTATTCTTAAGAGCAAAAAATATTTCTGCCAAAGCAAGCCCTATGGCTGTATGACTATCGTGGCCGCATGCATGCATGCATCCTTCATGCCGACTCCGAAAACCTTCTCTTGTGGGCAGATGAGTTTGTAGAGTGGATTCCAAAATAGGCAAGGCATCCATGTCCATACGTAAAGCAATCGTAGGTCCCTTGCCATTTTTGAGAACTCCAACGACCGCGGGAAAGCCTTCTTTGATTTGTTCTAAATACTCAGGGTCCGCCTTTTCCGCCTTTGCTCGCTGATAGTGCTGATCTAGTTCAGCAGCAGAAGGAACTCCTAAACGATCCTTTTCTGTCATGACCTGACGTCCCACGAGCACTTCGAATCCCAAGTTTTTGAGCTGACGCGCGACCTTACTTGCCGTTCGAAATTCAGTATAAGCCAATTCAGGATAGGCATGAAAATCTCGGCGCGCCTGAATCGCTCGTTGCGCGGCTTCCTTCCCCAGATCCAATA
>CAYVFJ010000077.1:0-5313 GCA_964450905.1 uncultured Verrucomicrobiota bacterium | reverse complement strand
AATGCCTCAAAACAATCCGTAGCCATCAGATAAGCAACCGTTTCGGCGTGTCGAGTAGTGCGAATTGGCGGATGACCAACCATTTCGCGAAGTAAACGAGGAAGCTGACTTTGGGCTTGAGATATTGAATACGTAGATTTCATACATCTTCTACGTGAAATAGAACTCATATTTTCTCAACGGACAACATTTATAACGCCAGTATCAATGAAGATTTTCGCTTGAACCGGTTTTTATTTCCGAGTATGGCATCCATATCGTTTGACAATATTATCGTTATACGATACTGTGTCTCAGTGATTATAAGTTTTCGATGCGATGAAACTCACAAGATTTTTTACGGTGAATTTTCTCGAAGACTTGCCCATGACATGCAAATGACCGCTCGTAGAAAGCTAAAAATGTTGCATCACGCTAAAACTCTTTATGATTTGAGGGTTCCACCAAATAATCGTTTGGAAGCCCTTAAAGGTGATCGTAATGGCCAGTATAGCATACGAATTAGCGGCCAATGGAGATTGTGCTTTGTATGGGAAAACGGCAACGCGATGGGTGTTGAAATTATTGATTATCATTAGAAGAAAGAAATGACTTATGAAAAAGAACAAAAGAATTCCTTCTGTACATCCGGGGGAGATACTCAAAGAAGAATTTATGAAGCCAATGGGATTGTCTGCTTATGCTTTGGCCAAAGCGACTGCTACAACTCCTATTACGATCAGTCAGATTATTCGCGGCAAACGAGGGCTTAGCGCTGAAATGGCGTTACGATTGGGACATTATTTTGGGATGTCTCCGGAGTTTTGGCAGGGATTGCAAGCGGATTATAATTTGGAAACGACTGCTTTAGAATGTCTTGAAGAAATTGAACACGAAGTCGTTCCTCTACACTTTGCTACAGCGTGAGGTTTAGAGAAAAGAAGGGATATATCTTTTGTAACTTGCAGTTTTTTCTATAGCTTATCTAAATCCTTCCTGAATGGCTGTGGGCATATATGGTTTATAGATTTGATATTTTGAAGAGATGTAATCTTGGTCACCCGATAAATCGCCTCGCGCCCCAGATTCATCACGAAATTTATCTGCAATAAAATAGCGGCCGATTTTATTTGGATCTATTGAAAAACTCACTTCATGTTCACAACGTCCTATCTTTGCCAACGGACATGTAAGATTGGTAGGAGAAATGCGCCTGTTACTATCCGGTAACAGCCGTTTTTGCGATTAAATGACTGGCAGCTTTCACTGTGGAAGAAACGATTGTTGTCGACACAGATGCGGATGCATTTTCCTGGATGAGAGTTCCAATGGCCACACTGGAAAGAGCTACCCCACGACGAACAAGCCGATCTCTTAAAAGATCCCTAGCTTGAGTGAGTCTCCCCTTGAGTTGAGCGTGGGCCAATCCTAATTAATTGGCAGCATCTTCGTAGGTACGACCCTGAAGATAACAGAGCAAGATCGGCCAACGCAATTTGTCCGGTAAACATGCGAGTTCTTCATCCAACACAGGACGAAGTTGTGTCCACGCTTCGTTTGGATTGGTTTCCGTCGTGACCGTTTCCTCCATTCCTGCAGGCTCCTCATATTTTTTGTAGGCTTTTGATTTGATGTTCATAGCTTTTTGGACAGCCACTCGGTAGAGCCAATTGCCAATCGGTTGGTCGGTATGAAGTTTGGATGCTTTTTCGGCAAGCACCAGAAAAGTTGCTTGAAATGCATCCTCAGCATCGTGTGAATTTCCGATCACACGTTGGCAAACTCCCATTATCATCGAGCTATAATGTTGAACGATAGCCTCAAAGGCTTGTTCATCCTGATGGGCAACGAAACGTTCGAGAAGCTGTTTGTCAGATGGTTCCATAGTTCAATAGATACTTTGAGGAAACAAACATATCGGACAAAGAATTTTTTCCTTGCAGATTTATGAAAAACGTTTCTCCTTGAAAAACGAAGCTTATTTTCTGAAAGAAAAATCAAATTCTCGTCCAGGGAAGTGGAACACCAGGCTCAGAAAAGGCTCGCCCAGATACTGGGTTTGTCCGCTCTTGGTGAGAAGACGATTGTCCTCCCAAATAAAAACTTAAAATATCTTTTTGCTAAATTTACTCCGTTCTTGCCAGTGTCACCCGTGAACGGTTACTATATTCCATGCCGCAGAAACAGATTTTCACCCACCCATTTTGCTTCGGACTTTTGTTTCATAAAACAGGGTTGGTAGTTCGGGTTAGCAGTGGCAAGGATGAAATCTTGTCTTCGCTCATGGAGGAGTGGCTGAGCCCGGTTGAAGGCACTCGACTTGAAATCGAGCGATGGGGAAACCCATCCGTGAGTTCGAATCTCACCTCCTCCGCCATTTTACGAGTCATCTGGCTGTGATCACTTGTGGTTTGCCACCCGATCTTGCCAGTGGTAGCTTACGATCAAATATGTCTATTGCCACTAAAACTGGAGATGACGGAACGACGGGATTGCTTTTCAATCGGCGTGTTCCCAAAGATCACCCCCGAGTGGAAGCTTACGGAGCGTGTGATGAATTAAATGCAGCGATCGGCGTTGCAAAATCACTTTTAAAGACTTCTGTTCCAAATGAAAACTGGATCAAAATTCATCTCCACGACATTCAAAAAACTCTGGTTGTTCTTATGGGAGAATTGGCCGTTTTACCTGGGGATCGAGAGCGTTACGTCAAGGCGGGACATCGTTGGATTGTTTCTGAAGAGGTAGAACAACTGACTCAACTTGTGAACGAGATCGAATCTCAACACATGAAGTTCGACGGTTGGGCAACTCCAGGCGCGGTCCCCACTTCCGCTGCTTTGGATATGGCCCGTGTCACATGTCGACGAGCAGAACGCCGTGTTTATACCCTGGGAGAGGAAGTCAGAAAGCTCCATCCATTTATTCTCCGATATCTCAATCGTCTCAGCGATCTTCTGTGGTTAATGGCACGAAAAATTGAGACGGAAAACAAATGAGAGAGAACTCAAATTTATTTTGTTTTGCGCAAATCGTGTAAACTGGTGAAGAGAGCTTGACTTAGGGATATTAAATCGAGGACTCTTTCGCTGTTTTTAATACCCATGAAAGAGTTATCTAAAGGTTATGATCCTTCGCAGGTTGAAGATCGATGGTATGCAGAATGGCTGAAGCAAGATCATTTTGCGGCGGATCCTTCACGCGCTTTTAATGGTCATGAATTAACAGAAAAACAAAAAACCGCGGAAAAGGCGAAGGGCCTTAAGGAAGCTTATTCAATGGTCATTCCTCCCCCTAACATTACAGGGATTCTTCACATGGGACATGTGTTGAATAATGTCATTCAGGATATTCTTATCCGCCGTAAACGGATGCAAGGATATGAAGTTCTCTGGATTCCCGGAGTAGATCACGCAGGGATTGCCACACAAGCAGTCGTGGAACGTCAATTGCGGAAAGAAGAAAAGAAATCACGCCACGACCTTGGGCGCGATGAATTTGTAAAACGAATCTGGTCATGGAAAGATAAACATGGAGAGATTATTCTCAAGCAACTTCAGAAATTAGGTTGTTCGTGCGACTGGGCCCGCGCGGTTTTTACGATGGACGGACTTGATTCTCGTGATCCGAATCCACGGATCAATTATTCAAAATGGGTGACTTATGTTTTCGTTCAGCTCTATAAAAAAGGTCTCATTTATCGTGGCCGTCGAATGGTCAACTGGTGTGTGGTATCTCGTACCGCGCTCTCCGATGAAGAAGTGATTATGAAGGAAACAAAGGGGCATTTATGGTATATCCGCTATCCCATTTCCGAAACGCAAAATTTAGTTGTCGCCACCACGCGCCCTGAAACGATGCTTGGAGATGCGGCTGTGGCTGTTCATCCTCATGATGAACGGTATAAAAATCTGATCGGCCGCAAAGTTAAATTACCTCTGACAGATCGTGAAATCCCAGTGATTGCTGATGAATTTGTAGATCCTAAATTTGGAACTGGCTGCGTGAAAGTCACGCCCTTTCATGATCCTGCAGATTTTGAGATCGGACAACGTCATCATCTTGCTCAAACTCAAGTGATTGGATTCGACGGCAAAATGACAGAGGCCGCAGGCGTTCCTTACCAGGGATTAGACCGTTATGAGTGTCGTAAAAGAGTGGTTGCGGATTTAGAAAATTTTGGGTTTCTCGAAAAGATCGAACCGTATACTCATCAAGTGGGACATAGCGATCGAGCGGATGTTCCTGCGGAACCAATGGTCAGTGAACAATGGTTTCTGAAATATCCGGCCGTATCATCCGCCATCGAAGCTGTAGAAAAGGGGGCTGTTCAATTCTGGCCGTCCCGATGGGCTAAAGTTTATCAACATTGGATGACAAATATCCAGGACTGGTGTATTTCTCGTCAACTTTGGTGGGGACATCGAATTCCGGTATGGACACGCGCTGCGGATAAAGCGAGTTCGAATCCTGAACTTTACGTAGAGGTCGATCCTCCGCGAGGTGAAGGATGGATTCAGGATCCGGATGTGCTTGATACTTGGTTTTCATCTTGGCTTTGGCCTTTTGCCACGATGGCCAAGGATCCGGAAGATTTACAATCCGCCTTCGCTAAAGCTAGGGCGGACGAGTCCGTCTTGGTTGAAGATAAAACTACAGTGGACAAATCTGTAATTTCAAAGTTTTATCCTACTTCCGATCTTGTGACGGCTCCGGAGATTCTTTTTTTCTGGGTGGCGCGGATGATCATGGCAGGATTTGAATTGAAAGGAGAAAAACCTTTTTCAAATATTTATCTGACGGGAACGGTTCGGGATAAGTCGGGACGAAAAATGTCGAAATCCCTTGGCAATTCGCCTGATCCATTGGATTTGATTGCCAAATATGGAGCGGACGCATTGCGTTTTGGTACCATGCGTTGTGCGCCTCTTGGATTGGATGTTCATTTTGACGAACAACAAGTGGAGTTGGGCAGAAATTTTTGCAACAAACTCTGGAATGCCGTGAGGCTGCGGCTTTCACAAGAATTTCCTCCGCAGAATACGCCGCAATCTCTGCATGATCTCACCACTCAAGATTTGTCTTCAGACGATCAAACTATCCTTATTCGATTGGATCACGTAGTCACTGAAATCCATCGTTTATTTGAAGAGTACGAATTGAATCAAATCTCCAATAGACTTTATGAACTATTTTGGACTTACTATTGCGATTGGTATCTGGAAGCGTCTAAATCGACCCTTTACGGAACTCATGAACGCTCCAAAACAGTCACGCTGATCGTCATGGATTATTTTCTTCATGTCATCCTCCGTCTGCTTCATCCTTTTGTTC
>CAYVFJ010000076.1:0-4413 GCA_964450905.1 uncultured Verrucomicrobiota bacterium | reverse complement strand
CTCATATTTCCAATACATTGGGAACCATCAATCCGGTTGCTGAACTTTGTGAGGAAGCCCGAAAACTGGATGTCGTTACTTTGATCGATGCGGCTCAAAGCGCTGGACATCGGCCCTTGGATGTTCAGGAAATCGGCTGTGATTTTCTTGTTTTTTCGGGGCACAAAATCTGTGGCCCAACCGGCATTGGAATTCTCTATGGACGTAAAGAACGATTGGAAATCATGCCGCCCTATCAAGGGGGCGGTGAAATGATTTCGAGTGTTACTTTTGAAAAGAGCACTTGGAATAAGATTCCTCATAAATTTGAAGCGGGAACTCCCGATATTTCCGGAGCAATTGGTCTCCATACTGCCATGGATTATTTGGATGCCATCGGACGCGATCAGATTTTTCGTCATGATCAAGAATTGGCAACTTATGCTTACGAACAATTACGCTCTCGAATCAAAGGGGTTCGTCTTTTTGGACCAACCCAAGGGCGAGCTGGACTTGTCAGTTTTCTATTGGATAAGATTCATGCTCATGATGTCGTGACGGTTGCCGATCAACGTGGCGTAGCATTGAGAGGGGGGCATCATTGCAACCAACCGCTCATGAGGAAACTGGGAATTGAATCTACCGCGAGGGCCAGCTTTTATTTTTACAATACGAAGTCAGAAGTGGATCGATGGATTGAGGTGCTGACCGAAATCCAGAATTTTTTTATTCGCCATTGATGCCATGCTTTAAAATTTTAGCACGATCTCAATGGCGGTCGCGACGAGGCTCGAACTCGCAACCCCCGCCGTGACAGGGCGGTGCTCTAACCAATTGAGCTACGCGACCTTTGTTGAGCGTCGAACTTTACCTGTTCTAAGGCCTGTTTGCCAAGCAGTTTATATTGTTTTTATATTATTTTTTTTCAGCCCGCAAATTTTCCACCTTTTTGTATATTCGTGTCGGTCATAGATTGAGCTTTTACAAATTTACCTCCATTTAGATTTCTCTATAAATCGTGTAGCACAGCCGCCCACGGCTGTGATCCATATCAAAACACAGACGGGATGGCTGTGCCACATCAAAAACTCAATCTGTAACCGTGTTGAGTTGTATTTAGAAAAAATATGGGCGTAACTAATTGACTATAAGTAGGATATAAGATTATTCATTTTTAGTGTTGCTAAATTAGATCATTTTGACTATTTTGACCAAAACGTTGTATATCTTTGATGTACAATGAGATGAGAAACTAAAATTAAAGCTTTCAATTTTAGGTTGAAAGAATCTATTATAAAAACAGGATTTTTTTCTTATGACAAGAACTATTAGTATTTCAGATGCCAAGTGTCATTTATCTGAGCTTGTGGGGCGTATGATGTATGCTGGGGATCATATTATTGTGGAGCGCCACGGCAAAGCGGTTGCGGTGATGATGCCTATGGAAGATTATATGGAGAATGAGAAGCTCAAAAGGACGAGCCTATCTTTATCTCAGGATCATGGGCAAGCAATACTTACTGGAATTGTTACACCATAAATTTTGGAGATTTCTCATGCCACCTTTTGATATAAAAAGTATTTTAAATATGAGATCTCCCAATCTGGTGGGGATTGATATGGGAAATTTCTCCTTGAAGGCGGTGCGTTTGGAAAAGAAGAACAATCAATATGTATTAACGCGGGTGGCTATCCTCCCCCAAAATATTAATCCGGCGACACCTATTCTACCCACGGAACAATCTGTATCAGCCCAAATTAAGGAACTCTCGCACATGGTGAAGACCTCGGGTGCGGCCGTCCATTTCTCAGTAAACTCCCTTAATAGCACGGTTCGTTATGTGGATATGCCTCGGATCCCTCTCACGGAAGTTCGAGCTGCATTAAAACTCAATAGCACGACTTATCTTCGTCAGAATTTTGATAACTACACGTTTGATGTCTGTCCTTTAGATGCGGAAGCGTTGTCTGCGCTTTCCAGGAAGGGTAAGAAAGGAACAGACTCACAGATGTCCTCCGGAAAAATGAAGATTTTGGCAGGAGGCATTTCTTCCTCTGAAAATGTGCTCTATTTTCATGCGGCACGACGCGCGGGGATCAAGCCGCAATCGCTTCAAATATCATCGATCGCCTTGATGAATTGTTTTGAGATGGCTTATCCCGAGATTTTTAATCACGATTCTTTTGCATTATTAGACATCGGTTTTCTTTCTTCTTCTCTCACCATTTTGGATAAAGGCAAACCCATTTTGACGCGAGTGGTGCCTTCAGGTGGCAAACAAACATCTGAATATATTGCTCAAGCAACGCATCTTGATTTTGCGAGGGCGGAATCTTCAAAACTACAAGACGAAGCCATGTTAGGAGAATCCATTTCCCGCACCTGTGTGAATTTGATTCGTGAAATTCGGTCATCCATCAATTTTTTTGAAAAGAATAGCGATCAACCCATTTCAAAGGTTTATCTTACTGGAGCCTCTGTGCAATCTCAAGTTGTGGCCCAGGCTTTGAGTAAAGATATTGGAATTGCGTGTGAAACGTGGGATCCAGCCAATGGTCTTGCGATAGAATTACCGGCGGAACAACAAGAAATCTTTGCGAAAAATCAATTTGCTCTAAGCTCGGCCTTGGGAGCCGTCAGAGCGCACGCGGTTATTTCAAAACCACTTGTGGAATCTAAACCTAAAGTTGAAGAAAAGAAAAAGGAAGAATCCGCAACCGCCTAAAACAATTCATCACCATGCTACAACTTAATCTATTTCACGAACAACAGCGGATTCAACTGGAGAAAGATCTGGATCCAGTGCGACTTACCATTGTGGCTGGAGGAATCGTTACTTTGATCATTTTGGTATGGTCATTGACGATTTATTTTAACCTAAGTCCCTTACGAAAAGAACTGGCGGACGTCAAAGATAGCGTTTCAAAAAAAGAAAAGTTGTTTAAGAGTTTGGAAAATCAAGGTGGACTAACCGATTTCCCAAAAATTCAATCCCAAGCCCAATCTCTGCAGAATCAAATGGAATATCGAACTCTGTTCGCGACTCAATTAGATGTTTATCGAGATCTGATTCCCACGAACTGCCAGGTAAAAGCCTTCTCAACAAGTCGTTCCCTGCGCGTATCAGAAACGACTCAGTCTGCAGGAAGAAAAGGCGGGACTATTGTGACCAAGACCTCTGCTCCGACGCTCGAAATTGTTTTGTCCATTCGGACACAAGCTAAAACGAAAGTGGATCTGTTACAGATCCGGGATCAGCTCATAGACGTTTTTCGACAAAACCAGAGACTTCAACAATATGCGGAACAGGAATTATCGGACAATAGCACAAACAAGTGGAATAGAATCGTTTTAACTCCTGGATCAGCGGTATTCAATGATCCAAAATTGGGGGAGATGGCTCTTGGCGATTTTGAATTAAAAATTCCTCTCAAATTAAAGGATCCTTCTAAAGAGATGTAATATGACGTTGAACCCTCAAAAACAAAAAGAACTGATCATGGCCTTTCTGGGCACGGTCGTGGTGATTTATGTTGTCTGGTATTTCGGCATCCAACAACAACGGAAAAATCGAGTTGCCAAGGACAAAGAGATCGCACAATTGAGGGAAGAAGAGAAAAACAAGGATAATGCCATTAAAAAAGAAAAGTTGAATCGTGAACAGGCTAAATCTTATCAGACCTTTATTTCAAAATTCGAAGAGCAAATGCCTAAAGGGAATACAGAGACTTGGCTGACCAGAACGCTCACAGAATTTGCTCAAAAACAAAAAATTCAATTGGCTAATACAGTGATTCAAGATGTGAAAGACCACAATAATATTAAGTTTAAAGGCCAACCCTATAAACTGATCGGCTTTCATTTGGAATTTAAAGCAGACCTTAACACGATTGGAAAATTCTTGGAAGACTTGGAAAACAGCATCCCACTGATGGAGATTTATGAGCTTTCCATCAACGCGGGGAGTCAAGAGGCAGTTCATATTCATACGGTATCGACAACTGTGGTGATCCCAACTAAATTATGAAATTTTATTTTCATCCATTTTTAAAAATTCGATCTTCCATGACGACATGGATACTCGTGGGAAGTATGGTTTTCTCCCTTTTTGCGGATCCTTCCCCATCTGTGGATAACAATCCCGATTCCACAAAGGCCGGAGAGGTTTCGCCTTTTGAAAATCCGATTTCAAAATCTGTTTTCCGTCTTCTAGGCGAGAAAGATCGAGATCCATTTTGGAAGATCGGATATGTTCTACCTTCAAAGACTGCCGTCATCACCGGTCCGCCTAAGATAGTTGTGGATCCCACAAAAATACTTGTGGTAAACGGCATCCTTCCCTTTGGCGATAAATCTTCGGCTATTTTAGAAAATGGTTCGATGATTGAAGTCGGAGGGACCTATAAATTCACAACGCCGGACGGCAAAACTTC
>CAYVFJ010000075.1:0-2605 GCA_964450905.1 uncultured Verrucomicrobiota bacterium | reverse complement strand
CGCAATTGTCATTGGAGAACTTGATTGAAAATTTTGGTTTTTTCCATTCAAAATTAATTTCATGAGCACCTCTTACCACGCAAAATATTTTGCACATGAGCTGACCAAGCGTTGCCCATCGGATAGCGTGGAGAGATTTGCGTCTATTCTTGCAGATGCGCAGGTTGATCTCAACCCACACCAAATCGATGCGGCACTCTTCGCTTTCAGGTCGCCGCTTTCAAAAGGAGCCATTCTTGCAGATGAAGTGGGACTCGGTAAAACCATCGAGGCCGGCATCCTCCTTTCACAGAAATGGGCAGAACGTAAACGAAAACTACTTATCATCGTCCCTGCAAATTTACGCAAACAATGGAATCAGGAATTGGCCGATAAATTTTTTCTTCCTTCAGTCATTCTCGAAACAAAGTCGTTCAATGAACAGATAAAAACGGGCAACCTCAATCCATTCGATCAGCAGGAGATTGTCATTTGTTCCTACAACTTTGCTCGTTCCAAAGATGTTTATATTAAACAGGGCAAATGGGATCTGGTTATCATCGACGAAGCACATCGATTACGAAACGTATACAAGCCAACTAATAAAATTGCCAACACTATCAAGAGTGCTGTTGCAGACTTTCCAAAGGTTCTTCTTACCGCAACCCCATTGCAAAATTCACTTCTCGAACTTTATGGTTTGGTCAGTATCATTGACAACTACACATTCGGCGACCTCAAAAGCTTTAAATCGCAATTTGCTAATCTGACGACTGAACATGGTTTCAATGCCCTGAAAGCGCGACTCAAGCCCATTTGCCAACGCACTCTTCGGCGACAAGTCCTTGAATACATTCCATACACGAAACGCAAGGCTATCGTTCAGGAGTTCTATCCAACCAAGGAAGAACAGAAACTTTACGATCTTGTTTCCGATTATTTGCAGCGAGACACCTTGTTTGCCTTGCCTTCCAGCCAACGGCAACTGATGACGCTTATCTTGCGGAAGCTTCTAGCTTCATCCACCTACGCCATCTCTGGCACACTTGCGGCATTATCGAATAAATTAGAAACCATCGCTAAAGAACATATTCCCAAGGAAATTAAGCCGGAGGAAATCGCTCCAGATTACGAGGCCATTGATAACACCGAAGAAGAATGGAATAACGATGGCGAACCAGTTAGTGAAAAGAAGGGTTACAGACCCGAAGAACTTGAGCAAATGTCTTCTGAAGCTCGTTCATTACGTGAGTTTCAACAATTAGCACAGTCTATCGCCAAAAACTCGAAAGGCGAAGTACTACTAACCGCCTTAAAAAAAGGTTTTGTTGCTGCGATTGAAAAAGGCGCACAGAAGAAGGCTATTATTTTTACTGAATCGATCCGCACTCAGACATATTTACGCGATTTGCTCGAAGGCACGGAATATACTGGAAAAATCGTTTTATTCAATGGTTCAAACAATGATCTTAAATCCAGGGAGATTTACAAAAATTGGATTTCAAAGCACGAGAGTACCGACCGAGTAACCGGTTCACCCACCGCAGACATGCGAGCTGCCCTTGTGGATTATGTCCGGGACGAGGCGATTATCATGATTGCCACGGAAGCAGCAGCCGAAGGTATCAATCTTCAATTCTGTTCACCGGTAGTAAACTACGATCTTCCATGGAATCCACAACGTATCGAACAGCGTATAGGTCGCTGTCATCGATATGGTCAAAAATGCGATGTGGTGGTAGTGAATTTTCTCAACAAGGCTAATGCGGCAGATGTGCGTGTTTACCAATTGCTCGATGAGAAATTCAAATTATTCAACGGCGTTTTTGGCGCCAGCGATGAAGTATTGGGAAGTATCGAGTCTGGGGTGGATTTTGAGAAACGAATTGTGGAAATTTATCAATCCTGTCGTACCCCGGAGCAGATCGAATTCAATTTCAATCAACTCCAGACTGAATTGGAAACACAAATAGATGAGAAAATGGGACAAACGCGTGAAAAACTGCTCGAAAATTTCGATGCGGAAGTTCACGAAAAATTGAAGATCAAAGATCAAGAGAGCAGTGAATACCTAAACCGATATGAGGGTTGGCTCTGGCAACTGACGCGATATTTTCTCCGTGATTGCGCCGAATTTTCTGATAATGGACGCTCTTTTGTACTGAAACAAAATCCATTCCCTGGCGAAAACATCCACCCGGGACCCTACCGAACAGGGAAGAATGTTGAAGACGCAAACCTTTATCGTGTTGGGCATCCACTCGCACAGCGAATCATTGAGCAATGCAAGACACTCCTGTGCGAGCCGGGAGAAATGGTGTTCCACTATAGTCGTGACGCAAAAACTATTTCCATTTTAGAGCCGCTTGTTGGTAAAAGCGGATGGATCTCTTTACAACTCATGACAATTTCTTCCATCGAAAATGAGGACTGGTTATTTTTTGCTGGCATTTCTGATAGCGGCACAGAGCTTGATCCCGAGCAATGTCAGAGGCTTTTTTCTTTGGAGGCGGAAGTATCCGCATCGCTACAATCAAGTGATGAAGAATCTATACAACAACGCCTCCAACCACAATTTGCAAGACAGCAAAAGGCCGTGCTTACAAGTTTTAGTGAAAAGAATTCT
>CAYVFJ010000074.1:0-3233 GCA_964450905.1 uncultured Verrucomicrobiota bacterium | reverse complement strand
TTTCGTCCACAGGCCCACTTGCTGCTGGTGTAGAGGATGCTTGATTTTGGGTTGTTTGTATACCCAGAGCGTCTGCATCTTTGCTTTCAATTCGGAACATGTTCCCATTGACAATCACCGTATAACTGCCCCCCAGCGATTGGGTAATCATGGCTTGATGTCCTACCTGCAAAGTGACTTTGGTTCCGGATGGAATCATGAAGGCTTCGCAGTCACGACTTAAAGTAACAGATTCATTTGTTTGCATAAAATAATCTTTATTTCAGACCTCCTGATGTGCAGTGGATATTTTTTTGTGGTGATGAAAGTGGAATGCCACGATTTTTATTGTAGCTTCGCAAGCTTTCGCGAGTCAACTGCGGGCGTTGGCCGCGGTCTTCTTAGTCTCATACACCTATTTTGTTAAAAGGTAAGTATTTTAATTTCAATCGAAACTTTCTTTTTTGCCTGGGAATTTGCCTGTTCGCACATCCTTGACATATTGTTCAAAGGCTTCTCGAGCGATTTTTCCGAGGTTGGCATAGCGCCGAACAGCTTTTGGAGATAACCATGTTTGAAATCCAAGTAAATCGCTTGTGACAAGGATCTGTCCGTCGCATTTCCGGCCTGATCCAATTCCGATGGTGGGGATGTTTGTTTGTTTAGTTAGTTGACCTGCGATTTCAGCCCGGATGTATTCCAAAACACAAGCAAAAGCGCCTGCGCGTTCTACAGCGCGTAAATCATTTTTGAGTTGTTTGATTTGTTCGGCTGTTTTTCCTTGAACACGATATCCGCCTTCTTGTAGGACACTCTGAGGTAATAAACCTAAGTGTGCCATGACGGGAATGCCGGTTTCCACGATCGCCTTGATTTTTTCAGTTTGAGCTTCACCTCCTTCTAATTTGACGGCATCAGCGCCCCCTTCTTGAATCAATCTAATCGCATTTTGAACTGCGTGTGAGGAAGATGGTTGATAAGAACCAAATGGCATGTCAGCAACGACTAAGGCGGAAGGTTTTGCGCGTGTGACAGCTTTCACGTGGTGCAACATTTCGTTCATCGTGACAGGAATGGTGCTTTCGTAGCCAAGAATGGTTGTTCCCAATGAATCTCCCACAAGAATGATATCCATACGAGCTTCATCGAGGAGGCGTGTGGTAATAAAATCTGCAGAGGTAAGAGCGACGATCTGTTCACCC
Organism: uncultured Verrucomicrobiota bacterium; assembly: GCA_964450905.1. GTDB lineage: Bacteria > Verrucomicrobiota > Verrucomicrobiia > JABWAM01 > JABWAM01 > CAYVFJ01. The sequence goes on along the minus strand of CAYVFJ010000074.1, from coordinate 2,052 downwards.
ATTTTTTTCATACGACGAATGATGGGGATAGTTATTTTTTTTCGTGGCATGTTCATGACGGGTAAATATTCTCGGTTAGCTTTAGATATCCTGAATCATAAAGTGAAGCTAAAAGCAACTGGATGATATTCGTAATCCCAAAACATCACGCATATCATAAAGTCCAGGCTGAGCTTTTGCGATCCATTTGGCTGCGACCAGAGCGCCTTTTGAAAAAATCGAGCGCGAATGAGATTTGTGTGTGATTTCAATCAGCTCACCTTCTCCAGCAAAAATGACTGTATGTTCTCCAACAAAATCTCCACCTCGGACAGAATGAATGCCGATTTCTTCGGAGGTTCTTGCCCCCACATTTCCCGAACGTCCATGCTTTACAAGATCGGATAAACGCAGGCCTTTTACTTCAGCCAGAGCTTCTGCTAAGGAAACAGCGGTGCCACTCGGCGCATCTTTTTTATGACGATGATGTTTTTCGATGATTTCAACATCAAACCCCTCTTGTAATACGGATCGAACCAATTGAACAACGGTAGATAAAAGATTGATTCCCACGCTCATATTTGATGCCATCACGATAGGGATAATTTTCGAGGCGTGGGTGATGCCCTCATGTTCTTCCGGTGAAAAACCGGTTGTGCCAATGACCATGGGACAGTGCATTTCGACCGCAGCTTCAGCAAAAGCAGGAATGGCACTGGGAGTTGTAAAATCTATAATAACCACGCCTGGTTGAAGTCGTTCCAGAATGGATTGACCTTTTTCTAGAAGTCCAGCTACTTCAATTTCCGAATCTTGTTGAGCGCATTGAAGAATGTTTTGTCCCATTCGTCCTTTAGAACCTGTGATAAAAATCTTTGTCATGGCTTTATTCTATACCATCAGGCCATCGACATTCAGTAAAAATCTTGATTATAATGGCGGCATGAGTGATCTCACAGAGAGAGCCAAGAGAGCTGCAGAAATTATTGAAAAACCTAATCTTTATAAAGTATGTGAAGGTTGTGAATCTATTGTGGCTCTTCAGGCCAATACTTGTTCCAATTGTCATAGTTACCGTTTTGATGTCGATCCAGAAAGGGTTGTCACGCAGGCAAAATTATTGGGTTCTAGATCCCAAACCAGTGTTCGTCCAGACGATCTTGTATAAATAAAAATATCTTGGTAGCTTAGCGGTCTATGCAATGGATAGATTTTTTTTTACATGCTGAAGAGCATCTACGTGATTTTATCGTCCAATATGGTGGTTTTGTTTATCTGCTTTTATTTCTCATTATTTTTTGCGAGACAGGTTTTGTCGTGACCCCTTTTTTGCCGGGTGACTCTCTTTTGTTTGCGGTCGGCGCATTGGCAGCGGAACAGTGGATGGATATTCGTGTGCTGACAGTCCTTTTGTTGGTTGCGGCGATATTGGGGGATACTGTTAATTATTGGATTGGCTGGTATATTGGTCCTAAGATTTTTCATGATGAAACAGGCCGTTGGTTGAATAAAGAACATCTCTTTCGAGCGCATGCCTTTTACGAAAAATACGGTGGAAAAGCGATTATTTTGGCAAGGTTTGTCCCGGTCATACGCACTTTTGCGCCTTTTGTGGCTGGAATTGCCACCATGAATTACCGTAAATTTCTTCTTTATAATATAGTCGGTGGGATTGCTTGGATTTGTCTGTTTTTATTAGGAGGCTTTTTTCTTGGAAATCTCCCCATCATCAAAAGTAATTTCAAATGGATGATCATGTTCATTATTGTGGTGTCCATAATGCCTATCGTCATTGAATGGTGGAGAAACAGGTCGACAAAAATTTCCCCAACATCTTCCTGTAAAGTGGGATGAATAAAAATGAAAAGTTTACAAGAACAATATGCACCTCAATGTGCCTGTTTCGGATGTGGCCCTGCCAATCCCAAGGGATTACGAATTCAAAGTTTTGTTCGTGGAAATGAAGTGGTCGCAGAATGGAAGCCGGAGTCTTATCACGAAGCTTTTCAGGGAATGTTGAATGGGGGAATCATCGGCGCTTTGCTCGATTGTCATTCAAACTGGACTGCGGCC
>CAYVFJ010000073.1:0-4617 GCA_964450905.1 uncultured Verrucomicrobiota bacterium | reverse complement strand
GGAGTTTTATTTCGAAATAAAGAGAAAAGTCTGGGGAGCGATATTAAAAAAATTAAAAGAAGGATAAAGTTAAAATGGACGACCATCATCAAACCGATGATTCCAATGCCCACCACCCATAACCACGGAGATAACGCCGTCACAATTCGTCCTCCATCCAAAATACCGACAGGCGCCAAATTAAATAGATTTAAGAAAAAACCGAGGTAGGCTAACCCAGCAAAAAGAGGGTTTCTCGTTGCGAGATATAAAACGTAACAGAGAGCGGCACCTAGACTTCCGAGCAAAGGTCCGCCTATTCCCACTTGAGCTTCGATCCAAGCATTTTTGGGAGCTTCTTTTAAAGCAATAAAAGCGCCCATAAACGGAATAAAAACAGGAGCGCCAACTTTCAATCCGATTCGTTTGGCTGCAAGCAGATGACCACACTCGTGAACAAAGATTAACAAGACAAAACCTAAGGCGAACCACCAACCCCATGTCAACGAATAGAGCCATATCGTGGCAAACATGGAGCCGCCTGTTTTTAAAAGAACAGGGAAAAATTTCATAGCCGCAAAAAATAACCACTTGAACTTGGCTAGAAGAACTCCAATCACCGCTAAAGGTCCAAAATATTTCTTCCAGTTTTGCTTGGGCGTCTGTCCTGGTGACGGTCCGAAGGAAGATGAAGGGATTTGGTAAGAAAGAGGTTCCACAGATTCAGATTTAAACGTTTCAGCTCAGTCGTCAACGAATAAAAGATTGGATCTTGTAGAACTTTTTATTTAGGACATGGCTGATATGACTGCATCGAGCGGTACCGTTGCAAAACTTGATGCAGAGTCGGACATGGCGTAGGGAATGATTAAGGTTCCGTGATACGCAAGAGCTCCGCAGGTGTAAACCACATTAGGCACATAGCCTTCGCGCTCCATTTCGTCCGGCGTGATGAGAGGTTCTCGGAGTCTACCGATCACTTTTGTTGGATCGTGAAGATCCAGCAAGATCGCTCCAATCGAATATCGACGCATCGCGCCCACGCCGTGGGTGAGCACCAACCAACCCGCTTCCGTTTCAATGGGCGAGCCGCAGTTGCCTATTTTAACAAACTCCCAGGGATAAGATGGTTCGAGAAGGATTTGGGTTGAATTCCAAAAGTGCAGGTGATCGGAAAACATGATGAATATATTCTCGTCATCCTGACGCGCAAGCATCGCATAGAGTCCGTGGATCTTTTTTGGAAACAGAGCCATTCCTTTATTTTGCGCAGCAGGACCGTTGAGTGTGCTAAACTTAAAGTGCAAGAAATCGGGTGTCTCTAGAAGTTGTGGGAGAATGCATTTGCCATCGTATGCGGTGTAAGTCGCATAATAAATTTTTGATCCATCTTCATTCTGGAATTGCACAAAACGCGCGTCTTCAATCCCGTTCACTTCTGTGGGAGAGCTTGGGAACAGAATACGTTCGGAGAGATTTTGTTTGGATGAAAATTGCACCTCATAGTTGGAGCGAGCCAGAAGTAAAATAGCCCGCGCAGTGGGATCGAAATTTGGATCCTCAAACCCAGATTCTTCAAGGATGGGATGCAACGAGCGCCTCAATTCCTCAAAAGTAAACGTTTCCCCACATAATCCAAGCATCTGGCGAGATCGATCGTTGAATTGTCCCAGCTCCTGAAGTTTCCGCTCAAAAAGCGATTTTTCGTAAAAGGAATTTTTGATTTGCTGCGGGGTCGTGACATATCGAGTGGGAAGATCGATGGTGATTTTTTGTTGATCATCGACATGGCCTGATCGAAATTCTATGGAAGAGATATGGCCTTCGCCTGTTGCGCGAAGACTTAAGATAAAATCTAATCCCTTTCCCCCTTGTTGTGGATGAGGCACCATCGATGGATTAAAAAGCGCGGCTGCCTCAAGTGAATATTCGTTCGAAAAATAAGCAGCAATCAACTGCTTGCGATCTGATGAAATAGGCTTTTCGACGTGACTCAAGGCAAACGCTTCGAGAAGCCAATCCGGCAAGTAATCGTACTGGTTCATCAAAAGTTCCTGGATCTGTTGGGGATGTCTATTCTGAAATTCTTGAAAAACTTCGTCCAACAGCTTTCGAACATCCTCTTCGGAGAGAGTCATCAAGCGTTGCATTCTTCGCTCGGCGCTTTTGCGGTTGGAAGGAATGAACGGACGAACGAGCACCCGCTTACGATCAGGATGGAGCATGATTCCCGTTCGATTGAGAAATGTTTTTGCTGGTTCCATTCTGTCGCCTGAATAGTTCCTACGGTTTACTGAAAGCTGAGATCACATTTTGCATCTGTTGGAGTTCGGCTACCGATAGTAAAAAAGCTAGGGTCGACTCAGCGCCTTCATTGCGGTTCACGCGATCGACATGGAGTGCATCGCAACAACCGCCGGTCGTGGGATTATAGAGCTCAAGCCCAAGGTCATTTCTCCCCAGATACCATTCAAAAATATTTCGGGCTTGCTCAAACCAATAGTTATCCTTGGTTGCTCGGAATGCTTCGAGACAAGCGGAGATTGTCGCATGGGCTTCGATGGGCTGCTGATCATACCGCGCTGGAGATTTGCCACGCGTAAAAAATCCATTGGATCCAATCGGACGAAAATATCCTCCGGATGCACTCTGAATTTGGATCAGCCATTTCAACGATTCGAGGCCAATCTCCAGCACTTCCTTTAAATCGCCTTTGCGACCGCTGAGAATGAGCGCATGAGGCACCTTGGCGTTTTCGTAAGTCAACGATTGCTCAAACCAAAGCCAATCGGATTCTCGGTTCGCCTTGAAGTGTTCAAGAAGACGGGTGGTGAGCGTATCACGAATTTGATTGGCTAAACGGTCCCCGGGAAGTCTCTCCAGATACTCGTAAATCCCGATGAGCGCGAAGGCACAGGAACGAGGGCTCGTGAACTTTGGGCTCGAGGGAAGCGACTGCTCAAAAAGACGGCCTGCCAAGGTGTGAAAGCATGTATTTTTCGAACGACCAACACATACTCCTAAAGCCCAAAGTGCGCGGCCTTGAGCATCTTCGGAACCCACTTTCTCCGACCAAGTTCGCGCAAAGGTCATGAAATTGCGAAACTGTTTATCTTTCTGATCGAAAGCGTTGTTTAGAAAAGCAAGGTAACGATAGGCTAATGCCTGGAGAATCGAAGATTCATCTCCAAGTTCCTCCAATAGGACAGCCAGAATCAGTGCCCGCGCATTATCATCTGTGCAATAGCCTTCCGCATAGTGTGGCACACTAAATTGTGCGTGCTGAAGAAGACCAGTTGAGTCAGACATCCGAATTAAATGATCCAGTTTAATATCTGGAAGATGACCGATCTGCTGATCGAGCGTCTTTGTCGCAAAAATCTTTCGTGTGACCGCAGCCCGGTCGAGCCTTGCTTGCTCAAAACTCTTGATATAAAGGTGGCCTACATTACTCCACACCATCTCGCGCCCTACGATGTACGCGTTTTTACGCATCGAATGCCGTCGAGACTCGTCGCGTAAAAGATCGATAATGGTTTCGCCCAAAACTTTCGAATCGCGAAAGGGCACCAACGCTCCTCGATTGTCAGCAAGCAATTCGGCGGCATGCCAATAAGGTGTGGAAACCACAACCTTACCGTTGCCGAAAGCATACGAAAGAGTGCCTGAGACGATTTGGGTTTCTGTGAGATAAGGTGTGACGTAGAGATCGCACGCGCCAATAAACTCTTTCAGTTCGGTTAGCTCAACAAATCGATCATAAAAAATGACGTTTTTTTGGACTTTAAGTTTTTTGGCAAGCGATTCTAAACTAAGACGATATTTTTCTCCCTCAGTGCGTATCAAATGAGGATGAGTAGCGCCCAAGATGATGTAGGCCACACTTGGAAATTCGTTGAGAATCGCAGGTAACGCATGGAGCATGTACTCAATTCCTTTATTTGGAGAGAGCAAACCAAACGTGAGGATGACATGCTTACCCTCCACAGCAAACTGATCTTTATAGAAATTAGGATCCACGAATGGCATATCTGGAATGCCATGTGGAATCAGATCGATTTTAGAATCAGGCGCTTTATAAATTTCGCGTAAAAGTTTTTGAGAAAGCTGGGTCATCACCACCACGCGCGTAGAGAGCTGGATTAACTCTTCCATCACTCTCCGTTGCGTGGCATCTGGATTTTGTAAGATCGTATGGAGCGTCGTGACAACCGGAACCTTGAGTTCACGTAAAAGCGCCAAAAGATGGCTTCCGCCAGGCCCGCCAAAAATACCAAACTCATGTTGCACACAGACAATGTCAACATTGCTGATGTTCAGAAAGTCTGCCGCTTGCTGGTAGGACTCTATATCTTGCTCTTGAATTTCGAAACGCACCTCCGGAGGATACTCGTATCCCTCCTTGATATCATTCACAGGAATGACGAAACACTGTAGATCAGAATAAACGCCTGAGACGGCCCCGCAAACGTCGTGTGTAAATGTTGCGATGCCACATTTTCGAGGCAAATAATCACCGATAAAAGCAATTTTACGAAGTTCAGAGGGTTGTTGCATGGAGAGATTTCTTTCCAGAAGGTTGTCCCTCCGAAACAATCATTCTCTACTTTTTTGAGTCATTAGAACAGGATATTCGTC
>CAYVFJ010000072.1:0-3659 GCA_964450905.1 uncultured Verrucomicrobiota bacterium | reverse complement strand
TTAATGCCGCTTTCACGCACCAGCATTTTTGGAAGGCCATCATGCCCGCTCACTAACAAATAAATTCGGCGTTCAGAAATACTAGCTAACTCAGCTAATGCAATCGCGGCAAAATCCAAAGCTAAGGCCAAAGGTTGCCCATGAAAATTGCCTCCACTCAGAATATCGCCATTTTCAAAAACCAAAGGATTATCTGTGACAGAATTGATTTCAGTTTCAATTACAGACGCCACATATCGAAGAGCATCTCGACTGGCGCCATGAACTTGTGGCACACAGCGGATGGAATAAGGATCTTGAACTTTACCACAATCGCGATGAGAGATTAGAATTTGGCTTGCGGTAAGAAGAACGCGAATATTTTTAGCAACGTCCCTTTGACCTTGATGCGGACGTATTTGATGAATCCGAGAGTCAAATGGTTTTGCGCTTCCTTGAAGGGCTTCCAGACTCATGGCTGCAATGATGTCGCACATCTTGAGGAATTGGAATGTTCGTTGAAGCACATGAGCGCCATAGGCACACATCAGTTGGGTGCCATTAACGAGAGAGAGCCCATCTTTAGCCTGGAGTTTAATGGGTTCGAGTCTGTGCTTCTTGAGAATGATTTTTGTTGAGACAACCTTTTTACCTTCTTTATCCCAGAATGATCCGTAGCCAATCAATGGAAGTGACATGTGAGCGAGCGGAGCTAGATCTCCGGATGCGCCCACACTGCCTTTGCTAGGAATGGTTGGAATGAGATCCATTTTTTCAAATAAAATCAAACGTTCCAATGTCTCTTTAGAAATGCCTGAATAACCAAGCCCTAAAGCATGAATTTTCAATTGGAGCATTAAATGGCTGATCTCTTTTGGAACCAGCTCATCGACCCCTACAGCATGACTGAGGACGAGGTTTTTTTGAAGTTGAACGAGTTGCTGTGGATTGATTCGTGTGGTTGCAAGAATTCCAAAGCCTGTGTTGATTCCATAATAAGTCTTACCATCTTTAAGAGCTTTTTCGACCACTGCTCTTGATTTAAGAATACGCGATTTATCTTTTTTTAGAAAATCAATGCTCTTTCTTAAGTCATCATAAAGATGAGACAGAGAAACGATGTATTTATTCATAATCAATGGGCTGTTCTATTCGCGGTTTTCTTCTTAATCATGGGCAGATCCACAGCACGCTCGCGTGCTGTCTTCATTGCATCTTCATATCCCGCGTCCGCATGTCGCATCACTCCTGTGCCAGGATCAGCCGTCAGCACCCGTTCGAGACGACGATCCGCCATCTTTGTGCCATCTGCCACACAAACCATTCCTGCATGAATTGAATAACCAATGCCAACCCCTCCTCCATGATGTAAAGATACCCAGCTTGCTCCACAAGCAGTATTCAACAGGGCATTTAGAAGAGGCCAATCCGCAATCGCATCTGATCCGTCCTTCATTCCTTCAGTTTCACGGTTAGGGGATGCCACCGAACCGGTGTCTAAATGATCGCGACCAATGACGATAGGCGCTTTTACTTTCTTATGTTTAACGAGCCAATTGAATTTTAGTCCCATCTCTGATCGTTCACCATATTCAAGCCAGCAAATGCGCGCAGGCAAACCTTGAAAATGAACTTTTTCCTGAGCTTTTTTGATCCAGTTTGCCAGAGCTTTTTTCTTGGGAAATGTTTCTAAGACTGCTTGATCCGTCACGGCAATATCTTTTGGATCTCCAGATAAGGCTACCCATCGGAAAGGACCCGATCCCTTACAAAAAAGCGGGCGGATATATTCCGGAACAAAACCTGGAATTTTGAAAGCCGTCTTCATTCCTCTTCGATCCGCGACTTGTCCTCGAAGATTATTTCCGTAATCAAAAGTAATGGCACCGCGTTTCTGTATTTCTAACATGGCTTGAACATGGATAACCATCGAATCTAAAACCACTTTCTCATAGTGACCAAAATCTTTTCGGCGTAGGTTTGCGGCCTGTTCTAGGGACATTCCTACGGGAATATATCCATACTGAAGATCGTGTGCCGATGTTTGATCGGTTAAAACGTCGGGGATCACTCTTCGCCTGATCAATTCGGGCAGAACTTCAGCAATATTTCCTAAAAGCCCAACCGACAAAGGTTTTTTTTCTTTTTTAGATTGGAGCACTAACTTTAAGGCTTCATCGAGGTGGGTACAGATTCGATCGCAGTAACCGGTTTTTAATCTTTTTTGGATACGGCTTTCATCCACGTCCACACCCAGGAAAGCAGCCCCATTCATGGTCGCGGCAAGAGGTTGAGCTCCGCCCATTCCACCGAGACCGGCTGTGACAACCAGTCGACCGGCTAAAGAGGCGCCAAAATGTTTTCGAGCACATTCCGCAAAGGTTTCGTAGGTTCCTTGTAAGATTCCTTGAGTGCCAATGTAGATCCAGGAACCGGCCGTCATTTGACCGTACATCGTTAAGCCGAGTCCTTCGAGCCGGCGGAATTCATCCGCGGTTGCCCATTTTGGCACGAGATGAGCGTTGGCAATTAAAACACGAGGCGCTTCTTCATGAGTTCGAAAGACCCCCACCGGTTTTCCGCTTTGAACGAGAAGTGTTTCGTTGTTTTCCAGGCGTTTAAGAGTTTCGATAATCTTATAATAACATTCCCAGTTACGAGCGGCTTTGCCACTCCCACCGTAGACAATGAGTTCAGAAGGTTTTTCAGCAACGTCAGGATCAAGATTATTCATCAGCATACGCATCGCCGCTTCTTGATGCCAACCTTTGCAAACACATTTTGTTCCTGTTGGAGCTTGGATCATTTTTGGTGAATAAGTCTTGCCCATAAATCGGTTTTTATTTTTTGAGATATTTAAAGCACATTCCTAGAATAGAACGCGAAAACTAAATTTCCTTCAAATTAACTTCCTGGTTTGATCGCAGGAATCTTTTTTAAATCATCTGGCAATTGATCCGCAGAAAAGGTTTCTATGGACATTTTGACCAATGAATAAAAGGGCGCGCCAAAATCAACGGCCGTTGTGGAGCGATCTACCAACACGGCAACCGCGGAGACAATTCCTCCCCTGGATCGAACGATTTCAATGGTCTCCTGAACACGCCCCCCCCGCGTCACGACATCTTCCGCGACTAAAAAATGTTCACCTTTGGCAATGGAAAAACCCCGCCGTAAAACAAGTTTTCCATCTTCTTTTTCAGAAAAAATATGTCTCTTTCCTAAAATCCGCGCCAATTCTTGACCTACAACAATTCCACCAATCGCGGGCGAAATCACGCTGTCAATTCGTATGCCATGTGCTTTTTTAGCAAGTTCCTCACAAAGTTGAGCGGCAGATGAAGCATATTGCAGCACCATGGCGCATTGAAAAAATTGGCGACTATGCAATCCGGATCGCAAAACAAAATGTCCATCTAAGAGAGCGCCCGTTTCACGAAAAATTTCAAGAACGTCGGTTGAATTCATAAAGAAAAATTTAAAGTTTGGTAACAGTTCATCTCACTCACGTAAAGTGATCCGCAGAATGGATTTCTAACTTTCCTCTCGACCCTATTCCGCGGCGGCTTTGATGAGTTCTTCTTCCGTCCACGGTTGGCCATCGGAATTACGAATATTTGGCAAAACTCCCATACGTTTAATAAAATCTTCTTTATCAACAGCTTTTTGATAGCCTTCCA
>CAYVFJ010000071.1:0-3943 GCA_964450905.1 uncultured Verrucomicrobiota bacterium | reverse complement strand
GCCTGAGGTGATGGTGTAATCTTTACGTCCCACAAGAATTTGCGAGAGAGTGCTTTTTCCGCTCCCGTTGGGGCCCATAATCGCATGAACTTCACCCGGCTGAACTTTTAGGTTCACTCCGTTGAGGATCTGTCGTCCTGCAACTCCGGCCACTAGATTTTTAACTTCAAGAATAGGTATATGATTCATATTTTTTTGAAAATGATTTTAGTCTCTAACTTCAGGACAACATTGTGACACAGTCGGGGGCGGCTGTGCTACACGTGAAATCTTCACGTAATGGCTAGATCGGGTGAGTCGCAATTTTAATTCTTCATTCTTCATTCTTCATTCCCAATTCTATCCCACACTTCCTTCGAGACTTACTCCCAAGAGTTTTTGAGCTTCCACCGCAAACTCCATAGGTAAATGACGAAACACCTCTTTGCAATAACCGTTGACAATCATGTTCACGGCATCTTGGGTCGAAATACCGCGTTGATTACAGTAAAAAATTTGGTCTTCACCAATTTTGGAAGTGGAAGCCTCATGTTCCACCTGTGAAGAAGTATTTTTGACTTCAATATAGGGGAAGGTATGAGCTCCACACCGATCACCTAGGAGAAGAGAATCGCATTGTGAAAAATTACGGGAGCCCGTGGCTCCTTTCAAAACTTTAACTTGCCCACGGTAACTGTTGTTTCCGCGTCCAGCAGAAATTCCTTTCGATATGATGGTGCTCCTTGTATTTTTACCGATATGAATCATCTTGGTTCCTGTATCTGCCTGCTGACAATGATTGGTGAGAGCCACTGAATAGAACTCACCCACTGAATGATCTCCCTGCAAAATCACGCTAGGATATTTCCAGGTAATGGCGGATCCTGTCTCAACCTGAGTCCACGAAATTTTGGAATATTCCCCAATACATTTACCTCGTTTAGTCACAAAGTTATAGATTCCACCTTTACCTTCCTTATCACCAGGATACCAATTTTGAACCGTTGAATACTTGATCTCAGCGCGATCAAGAGCAATCAACTCAACCACAGCCGCATGAAGTTGATTGCGATCTCGTTTAGGAGCGGTGCATCCTTCCAAATAACTCACAAAACTATCTTCCTCTGCCACAATCAAGGTGCGCTCAAATTGACCTGTATCGACCGCGTTGATCCGGAAATAAGTCGATAATTCCATGGGACAACGCACTCCTTTTGGAATATAACAAAAAGATCCATCACTAAAAACAGCCGCATTCAGCGCCGCAAAAAAATTATCCGAAGACGGAACGACAGTTCCTAAATATTTCTTAATCAAATCCGGATGCTCCTGAACAGCTTCAGAAAATGAGCAAAAGATAATTCCTTTCTTACCCAATTGATCCTTGAAAGTGGTGGCAACAGACACACTATCAAACACCGCATCCACAGCCACTCCAGCCAGACGCTCTTGTTCTCTTAAAGGAATCCCCAGTTTATTGTAGGTTTCTAAAAGTTGAGGATCTACTTCATCTAAACTTTTAGGCCCATCCATCTTCTGTTTTGGAGCGGAATAATAAATTATCTTTTGATAATCAATCGAAGGATAATGAACATTTGGCCACTGAGGTTCTTTCATCGTCAGCCAATGACGATAAGCCTTGAGCCGCCATTCCAACATAAACTCCGGTTCCTTTTTTTTCTTCGAAATAAAACGAACGATATCCTCACTCAATCCCGGAGGCGCAGAATCTGTTTCGATTTCGGTAAAGAATCCGTACTTATACTCCCCACTTACCAATGCCTCAATGGTATCAACCGAAGTACTCATATTTATATTTTTTATTCGTTTTTAGGTTTGCCCGGCAGAATGACACACCCTCTAATGAGTCACACTCCCACCTCAGGCAATTAAACCCTTGAAAAGCCTACTTGGAATTCCCTTAATGATTCCTCACCAAGCTCCGTAGACAATATAAATCAATCCCAAAGGCCGTCAATCATAATAAGAACTATTCTAAATATCAATTTATCTAAATTTCAAGGAAACCTAACATGAACCATACTAAAAAACAAAAATCAGTCCGTAAAATCATTTATCTTTTCGGGAGTCTATTTTTGATGACGCTTCTTTTGTGTGATTGTAAAACCACATCTGAAATCACTCCCTCCAAAAAACCAAACATCATCTTTATCATGGCGGATGACTTGGGCTACGGCCAATTAGGATGTTACGGTCAAAAACATATCCAGACTCCATATCTCGACCAAATGGCTGCCGAAGGAATCCGTTTTACACAGGCTTATTCTGGACATCCTGTCTGTGCTCCTTCTCGCAGTGTTTTAATGACAGGATTGCATAGTGGACATACGACCGTCAGAGAGAATCGCGGAGGGATTCCTTTAAGGAAAGAGGATGTCACCGTGGCTCAGATTCTTAAAAAAGCTGGTTATACCACAGGGTTATTTGGAAAGTGGGGTTTGGGTGATGCCAACACGGAAAGTCTCCCCAACAAAAAGGGGTTCGACCAGTTTTTTGGTTATCTTCATCAAATCCATGCGCATTATTATTATCCTGATTACCTTTGGAAAAATGATAAAAAAAATTCTATTCCAGAAAATCAAAAAGGTATGCGGGGTAAATATTCACATGATTTGATTGTAGAAGAAGCCTTTAAGTTTCTTCGAAAAAACAAAGATAAACCGTTTTTTCTGTATTTACCCTTTACCATTCCACACGCTGAACTTTTAGTTCCTGAAGCTTCCTTGAACAAATACAAAGGAAAATTCGAAGAAAAACCATTTGAAGGAGATAAACTTTACTCATCACAACCCACGCCCAGCGCCGCCTACGCCGCGATGACAACTCTCCTAGACGAAAGTGTGGGGCAGATTTTAGCCCTGCTTAAAAAATTAAAGATCGATGAAAATACCATTGTTTTTTTTACCTCCGATAATGGCGCATCGAGCGAAGGAGGCGTGGATATAGAATTTTTCGAATCCAATGGCCCCTTGCATGGAACTAAAAAAGGACTTTATGAAGGAGGGATACGAGTTCCTTTGATTGTCCGTTGGCCAGGAAGAATTCCTAAAGAAAAAACCACTGATACTTTGTGGGCCTCATGGGATTTTCTTCCGACCGTGGTAGATATTGCTGGGATGCAGTCTATCGAAAACACAGACGGTCTTTCACTTCTTCCTACCCTATTGGATCAACCCCAAAAACAACAACATCCGTTTCTTTATTGGGAACAATCCATCTGGAGAAAAAATCACGCAGAAGATAAAAAACAAAAATTGTCTCAGGCTGTACGAATGGGAGATTGGAAAGCATGGCGCGACGCGCCTGAATCTCCACTTGAACTTTACAATCTTAAAGAAGATATCGGCGAAAAAAATAATATAGCCGCGCAATATCCTAAAATTATATCTCAAATTGAAATCTATCTAAAAACAGCTCGCGCAGAACCTGTCCCACAAATTGAACCGCCTCATCCGTCAGGTCAAAAGTACGAGTAAGCTCACTTCTCCACGGGCACGACAATTCCTCGCATGATGATGTTTTGACAAAAGATGAATACAAAAAGGGTAGGGATGGCTGCAACCACTAAAGCGGCGTAAACAATCTGTGGATTATATTGGATTTGAAGTTGATAGATATACACCATCATCGTCCACATGGATTCTTTTTGACAGATTAACATCGAAAACATAAAAGCGCCGTAAGAGAACGTAAAAGCCTGAAGAGCCACCACGGCCAAAATGGGTCCTGATAATGGAATCGCAATGGTTGTAAAAACACGCAGTTCACTTGCTCCATCTAGAGTTGCGGATTCATAAAGATCTTTGGGAAGACTATCAAAAAAACCTTTTAAAAGAAAAATGGAATAACCGTTGGCAGCGATAGGAATCACCAATCAAAGGGAAACAGCGTTGGTGTGGGATCGGAAAACCGGTCAGCCGATTTCCAATGCCATCGTATGGCA
>CAYVFJ010000070.1:0-9939 GCA_964450905.1 uncultured Verrucomicrobiota bacterium | reverse complement strand
AGAAAACCATATTCTTTTGGGATTTACGGGTCTTACGCGAACCGCTTCGGATTTAGCTGGTGAACAGATTAAACATATCCGAAACGGAAATTCCTCAATGAAAGAGATTTATTCCATCGCTCAGAGGGCATTTGATCTTTTCACAGCACAATCGGATCTTTCAAAAATAGGCGAACTTTTAGACATCAGTTGGAAAATTAAAAAAGATTTGGCAGGTGGAATTACTAATTCACATATTGATTCTTTATATCAGACTGCACGTAAAACAGGCGCTTATGGAGGGAAACTCCTTGGAGCGGGTGGCGGCGGCTTTATGATGTTTCTTGCCCCACCTGAATTTCATCAACGCATTAAAGATGCGTTGTCAGGCAGTAAAGTTTGGGTCCCCTTTAAGATGGATCGATCAGGGGCTCAAGTGATCTTTCACAACGATGAGCAATAGAACTATTGGATATCTTGAGAAATTTAGGATAAGAGTAGGGTATGGGTCAAAAATATCGAGTTAGTTTTGGACATATAGAATTTGGAAAACGAGGTAAAAAATATCTGGAAGAGGCTCTGAAGCGTCATTGGATTTCTGAGGGAATGAATGTGAAACAGTTTGAGGAAAGTTTTGCTAAGAAATTTAATTATCGATCCTGTGTGGCAACTAGTTCAGGCACCGATGCAGGAATTGTGGCGATGGCCTCTCTGCTGGATCGCGGCGCACAACGCGGGGATGAAGTGATTACACCCGCTTTAGCTTTTGTCGCATCGGCCAATTGTATTCTTGCATCTGGACTCACACCAAGATTTGTCGATGTCGAATTAGAAACACTCAATATCGATCCCTCCTTGATTGAAGCGGCGATCACTCCGAAAACTCGTGCTATTCAAGTGGTTCATACCATGGGAAGACCGTGCAAAATGAAGCCGATTTTGGAAATTGCAAAACGTTACAATCTCTTGGTGATCGAAGATTGTTGTGAAGCGCACGGAGCAACGCTTCATAATCAAGTGGTGGGATCTTTTGGGAGTATGGGGCTTTTTAGTTTTTATACAGCCCACATGATTTGCAGCGGCGAAGGAGGAATGATTTCTGTGAATACTCCGGATTTAGATATTTTATGCCGGTCTATTCGCAGTCATGGACGCCGAGGAGGAGAACTTTATTTTGCTTTTGACCGTGTCGGATTTAATTCAAAGATGAACGATTTGGAAGCAGCCATAGGATTGGAAGGGTTGGAAATGTTCGATGCAAATTTTCAACTGAGACGTCGTTACCTTGCGCGTTTGCACGAATTATTGGAGCCTTTATTAGAGCATCTCATTCTTTATCGTGATGAAGATGGCGAAGTGATTTGTCCTCATGCTTATCCCATCGTGATGCGAGATCCTCATCAACCCATTCATGAATTATATCAATTCTTAGAAAAAAACGGAATTCAATGTAAAACACTTTTTGGAAGTTTACCAACCCAACATAAAGCGTTTGAGTTTCTCCGTATTCCTAAAGGAACTTTTCCTGTAGCAGAAAGGATTGGTCAAACGGGTTTACATTTTGGAATTCATCAATACTTAAAAAATGAAGATATTGAATTTGTTGCAGAGATGATTCAGTCTTATTTTAAAGGTAAAACATGGTCGTTAGTCAAAACTTGTAAAGAACAGGAGTCATGATGAAACAAGGAATGGATCTTCTCTTAATCAGCCCGGGAAATAACAAAATTATTTATCAAGGTCTTTCGTCAGAATATTCAGCGATTGAACCTCCGATTTGGGCTGGCTTGATTGCAAATTTTGCGCGAACGAAAGGTTATCGTGTCGCGATCATTGATCAGGAGGGAGAAGGATTAACATCGGATCAGATCGTTAAGCGCGCGATGGAATATGATCCTAGACTAGTGGCATTGGTGGTTTATGGACAGCAACCGTCTGCATCGACACAAAACATGACGATGGCTGAGGATATCTGTGAGAAGTTGAAGGAATCTTCTCCGCGGATAAAGACCATCATGATAGGAGGACATCCTTCGGCGTTGCCAGAGTTAACGTTAAGTGAGGGCCGATCAGATTTCGTTTGTCAGGGAGAAGGACCCTATACGATTGACGCTCTTCTTCAATTATCGAATATGGATGACGCATCCCTTTACCAAAAGGTACCGGGTTTATGGTATCGACAAAGTGAGAAACCAGCTTTTACTTTTGCCGCGTTAGTTGTGGAGGAACACGCTTTGCCAACCATTCTTCCGGGTATCGCTTGGGATCTTTTGCCAATGAAAGCCTATCGGGCTCATAACTGGCATTGTTTTCATGATCCCGAAAATCGAAAGCCTTATGCATCGATCTATACTAGTTTAGGTTGTCCGTTTAAATGCACGTTCTGCTGTATTAACGCTCCGTTCGGAACGCCGAGTATTCGGTATTGGGATCCAAAGTTTGTGATGAAAGAATTGGAAGTTCTGGCGACGAAATATGGAATTATCAACGTAAAGATTGCCGATGAAATGTTTGTATTAAACGAAAGACATGTGTTGGAACTATGCGATTTGATTATTAAGAGCGGACACAAATTTAATTTTTGGGCTTACGCAAGGGTAGACACGGTGAAGGACAAATTTTTGGAAAAACTGAAAGCGGCAGGATTTAACTGGTTATGTTTGGGGATCGAATCTGGGAGCAAGCATGTTCGTGACGGTGTTCAGAAGGGTCGATTCAAAGAAGAAGATATTTATAAAACCGTGAAAAAAATTAAGGATGCCGGAATTTATGTGATGGGTAATTTTATCTTTGGGCTGCCCGATGATGATTATGAGTCGATGCAGAACACGCTTGAGATGGCGCTTGAACTCAATTGTGAAATGGCAAATTTTTATTCGGCAACAGCTTATCCTGGATCTAAACTTTATCAGACAGCTAAAGAAAAGGGTTGGCTATTAGCAAAAAAATGGCATGATTTTTCGCAGCATTCTTTTGAACAATTGCCTTTACCTACCGAGAAACTTTCAGCGGGAGAAGTTTTGAGTTTTCGAGACAAAGCGTGGCAGATCTACTTTACCAGTCCGGATTATCTCAATCTTGTCCTGCAGAAATTTGGACAGCGCACCGTGGATCATATTCAAACGCTCACAACCATCAAGTTACCACGTAAACACACCGTTCCTTTGAGAATTGAACCCAGACCTCTCAATCAAGGAATAAGAAAAGAAGAAATTTAAAAGGTCGCTGCCGATTGTTTATCTATGATCACCAAGAAAGATGCTCTCATTTTATATCGTAAACTTTTGCTGGCACGTTTGTCTGAGGAAAAAATTCGGGAATTATATCCTCAAAATGAGATTAAAAGTCCGGTTCATCTTGGAATAGGCGAAGAAGCCATTCCGATCGGAGTGAACTATTTACTTCCGAAAGAGACCCAATTTTTTGGGACTTATCGAAACCACGCTTTATATTTAACATTGACTGAAGATACAGATAGTTTTTTTGCGGAACTTTACGGTAAAGTGACCGGCGCGGCCAAGGGGAAAGGTGGATCAATGCATTTCATGGCTCCTAAGCATGGCTTAATGGCTACTTCGGCTGTGGTCGGCACCACCATTCCATTAGCCGTGGGAGCAGCCTTTGCGAACCATTATCGACAAAGCCAAAACTGGGTTGTTGTTTTTTTTGGGGATGGGGCTTTAGAGGAAGGTGTTTTTTGGGAAAGTTTGAATTTTGCATGTCTTCATAAATTACGTATTCTCTTTGTCTGTGAAGACAACTCTCTTGCCATTCATTCTCACCCACAAAATCGACGTGGTTTTCGCTCTATTTTAGAAGCCGTGGGTGGTTTTGAATGTCATACCGCAAGTGAAAATGGCAGCGATCTTATCAAGGTATTAGAATCCGTCCAGAAAGTGATGGATGGTATGCTAGGGGATCCCAAGCCCGGAGTTCTGCACTTGACCTATTTTCGTTATCTTGAACATGTGGGACCCAACGAAGATTTTGAGGCTGGCTATCGGCAACGGCCAAGCTCAGAAGAGATGCAAAAAATGGATCCTCTAGCCAACTTTATTCCATATCTTCATTCTCTAAAATTTTCTATAGATGAGATTCGAGCCATTGAAATCAATGTAAAAGAACAAATCAACCAAAGTGTGCGGAAAGCGCAAACGGCGCCGTTCTCGTCGCCTGATGAACTTTGTGCGGATTTACTGATATGAAAAGGCCCATGACCTATCGAGAGGCATTGAATCTTGCCATGGTTAAGGAAATGGAAGCTGATCCTACGGTTTTTGTTTTTGGACTAGACGTACCTGATCATAAACGGATTTTTGGGAGCACTCGAGATTTAGTCGAAAAATTTGGTTTGTCACGATGTATGGGAACACCCTTATCGGAAGATGCGATGACAGGAGTAGCGCTCGGCGCTGCCATTTCTGGGTTGCGTCCCATTTTAGTCCATATTCGCGCTGATTTTATGTTGTTATCAGCAAATCAAATTGTGAATATGATATCTTGTCTGCGTTACATGAGTGGCGGGAAATTGAAAGTGCCTCTTGTGATTCGTGCGATCATTGGACGAGGATGGGGTCAATCTGCGCAACACAGCAAATCGCTTCATGGATTTTATGCGCATATTCCTGGATTAAAAGTGATTCTCCCTAGCCGTCCTCAGGATGCTTACAGTCTATTGCGTTCAGCTATTTCCGACGATAATCCTGTGATTTCTTTAGAACACCGCTGGTTATACGACGTGAGTGGAATGGTAGACGATCAACTGACCATTCCTATTGGAAAACCAAATATCCTTCGAGAAGGAGTTTCTGTGACTGTTGTCTGTGTTTCATGGATGAATGTGGAAGCGATCAAGGCTTCTGAGGTTCTAGCTCGACGCGGGATCGAACTTGAAGTGATCGATGTCTGCTCCGCCGTTCCCCTTGACATGAGCGTCATTATTTCTTCTGTTCGCAAGACAGGTCTTTGTATAGTGGCTGATTACGATTGGGTTTACTGCGGTTTTTCGGCCGAGATCGCGGCATTGGTGAGCGCTGCTTGTTTGCATGATTTAAAAAAACCGGTGGAACGACTTGGTTTTGCACCTGTTCCATGTCCGGCCGCTCGATCTCTAGAAAACCTTTTTTATCCTTCCGCGATGAGTATGATTCGTGTTGTGGAAAAAATGTTTGGGTTAGATCAGGAAGACCTTAGTGGTGAAGAATTTTTTAGTTACGAAAAAAACTTTAGGGGACCATTTTAAGATTCTTAGAATGAGTTTAAAAGAAATGAATGTGACTCTTTTTGTTCCGACCTTAAATGAAATTACTGGCATGAGAGAGGTCATGACCAAAATTGATTCCAGTTGGTGTAATCAAATTTTGATTGTTGATGGAGGCTCAACGGATGGGACTGTGGCTTATGCAAAAGAACAAGGTTATGACGTTTACGTTCAATCCAAACGTGGAATACGCCATGCCTACATTGAGGCGTGGCCACTCATCAAAGGAGAGATCGTCATTACTTTTAGTCCAGACGGAAATTGTTTGCCGGAAGACATCCCGAAGCTCATTGAAAAAATGAAGGAAGGTTATGATATGGTGGTTGCTTCGCGTTATTTTGGTGGGGCAAAAAGCGAGGACGACGATTTGATGACTGCTTTTGGAAACTGGCTGTTCACCACCCTCATTAATTTTCTTCATGGAGGGCATTATACGGATGCGATGGGAATTTATCGTGCTTATCGAACGAGCCTCTTTTATGAATTAGATTTGCATCAAGAAGAAGCTTATGTCACAGAGAAATGCTTAGGAACGGTTATGGGAGTAGAACCCCTTCTTTCAGTGCGCGCCGCAAAGAAAAAAGTAAAAATGGGTGAAATTCTGGGATTTGAACCAAAACGAATGGGAGGCGAACGAAAACTTTTACCGTTCCGATGGGGTGGCGCTTATCTCCTTCAAGTTTTTAGAGAAACTTATTATTGGAAGTAATCTTTATTTTGCCTTATGCGAATCTCAGTTGTCATTCCAGCTTTTAACGAGGAAAAAACCATCCATCGCATTCTCGAAAAAGTGCTTCAGTCACGTTTTGAGCCTCATCAGTTGGAAATCATTGTGGTGGATGACTGTTCATCCGACCAAACCCGAGAAATCATTAAAAGCGATTTTCCTACAATCCGCTTGGTTGAACATCAAAAAAACCTCGGTAAAGGAGCCGCGTTACAAACCGGATTTTCTTCTGCTTTAGGTGAAGTGGTTATTATTCAAGACGCAGACCTTGAATATAATCCTGCGGAATATCCCAAGCTCCTTCAACCGATTATTGATGACGTAGCTGATGTCGTTTGGGGATCTCGTTTTATTGGAAGTGAGGCTCATAGCATTTTGTATTATTGGCATTATGTCGGCAATAAAATCATCACTCACCTTTCAAACATGACAACCAACCGTAATCTCAACGATATGGAGTGTGGTTTAGTGGCCATTAAAACAGATTTTCTTAAAAAACTGCATCTGAAAGAAAATGGCTTCGGCAATCAACCTGAAATGGTGGCAAAACTTGCAAGACTCGACGCGCGTTTTTATGAAGTAGGCGTCAGTTATCATGGAAGAACTTATGAAGAAGGAAAAAAGATTCGATGGATCCATGGGCTAGAAGCGATATGGTGCATTTTAAAATACGGAATTTTACAACGCTGAATGAATAAGCTTCAGACAGCAGGTTTTATTTTCTGATTCTTAATTCATTATTCTTAATTCTTCCATTGAAGCCACTTTGTATTTCAACGCTTGATCTGTTTTATTATCAACATGGTGGAATTGTCACAAAAGCATTGGTCTTTGCGTAAATTGCAAAGGAAGAAGGGTTCGCTCCATTTTTTTTAACTCCATCAGTCGATTTTCATCAAACCATCAAACGCCTATTTCAACCAAACGTTCGACCTAGACATGTTCAAGATCAATTTCGAGGTTATCCTTGTCATAAAATGGGCGCTTTCTTTCCTGAATTTGAATTTAATGCCCATCGTTTTAAGAAATCTGACCTAAAAAAAATACTCTCCTTCGACATTCCCTGTTTTGCAATCAGCGGAAACAATCATGCCGCTAGACCTTTTCTAGACCTCAAGTTGCCTTTTGGTATTTGGCCGGGGTCGACTTTTTGGGAAGATTGTAAACATCATGTTTTCCAAGCGCCCTTATCCTTTCGAAAGATCCTAGATCTAGCCACAAAATCATCTTGCGAAAGGCTCGAATATCGTATTTTTAACAAAGCAGCACAGATCGTGGTGGATACAACATACACGCGCGATCGAACATTGGCTTTCAATTCTTTGTGGTCAAACAAAATAACGGTTATTCCTGTCCCAGTTGATACCGCAAAATATACTCCGATTCTTAATCCAACTCAAAAATACTTTTTATTGATTGGTAGATTATCTGATCCACGAAAAAATATTGATTTATTGCTGAACGCTTTTTCTCTCTACGCAAGAAAAAACACCCTCTTGAATCTTGTTCTTATTGGTTCTGGTGATCAGACGACACGTAGAAAACTTTGTGAACATCCGTTCTCCGAACGGATTCAATGGTTAGAAGGAATTTCTGAGTCAGAAAAAATAGAACGCATTCAAAATGCAACGGCTCTGATCATCCCTTCTTTTCAAGAAGGGTTCGGAATTGTGGGAGCTGAGGCTTTGGCTTGCGGAATCCCTGTGATTTCAACTCCTTGCGGCGGAACGGAAGATTATGTCATCCACGAACAGACGGGATTGCTTTTGAACGGATTTGATCCTCCTGAGATGGCTGAAGCGATGTTGCGAATTTCGACCGATTCTATACTCCGTAAACATTTATCTGAACAAGGCCGTGAATTCGCAGTAAGCCACTTAAGCATAGATGCCGTTCGCCCAAAAATACAAAGGTTTATTCATCAACGATAAAGAAATGACTGGTGTGGGATCGATTCCGTATGTTCTCCTAACTAGAGCCATCCCAAAAGCGCGAAATTTGTAATAGTTTAGCTACAATTGATAGTTACCAGCGCATGATCCGCAATCTCCTGTCCTCTTACGCCAAAGCCATGAGCAACGTCTAATCTGAATCAATGATCCAATCAGAATCCTTTGTGTTTTGTTGTAGGCCATAATGAACACAAGCTTAAGCTTTAGGCCCTGCTTGAAGAATATTTGCGGGTGTATCTTTGAATTGTTCGAAGTTCTTTTTGAATTTAGCTGCTAAATCGCGTGCGGCAGCATCGTATTCCTCAGAGCTTTTCCACATTTGTCTGGGATGAAGTTCTTGATCCGGAATTCCCTTGCAGGTAAGAGGAATTTGAATTCCGAAAATAGGGTCGACAAAAAATTCAGCATGATCTAATTCGCCATTTAAAATGGCTGTGACTGAGTCGCGATTGTAAGAGAGCGGGATTCGTTTGGTTTGATGATAGGGACCGGCTGTCCAACCTGTGTTCATTAACCAACAAGAAGCATGATGTTGTTGTAAACGTTCAGCGAGCATATGAGCGTAAGTAGTCGGTGGAAGAGGAAGAAAAGGAGCGCCAAAGCATGTTGAAAAAACAGGAGTGGGTTCGCGTTGTGTATTGCTTTCGGTGCCCGCTACTGTGGCGGTGTAACCACTCATGAAGTAATACATAGCCTGTTCCGCGGAAAGTTTTGCGACAGGAGGCAAAATGCCGAAGGCATCGCAGGTGAGAAAGATCACGGCTTTAGGATGTCCTCCACGCCCGGAAGGAACTGCATTGGCAATAAAATCGAAAGGATACGCCGCACGCGTATTTTCAGTAATAGAATCATCGGCATATTGAGGATCGCGTGTGATAGGATCGACCACCACATTTTCGATGACAGTCCCAAAGCGAAGAGCATTCCAAATTTGAGGTTCTCTTTCTGCGGTGAGACGAATGCATTTGGCATAACATCCTCCTTCGAAGTTGAAAACACCATCTGCACCCCATCCATGTTCATCGTCACCAATCAGATGACGTTGAGGATCTGCGGAGAGAGTTGTTTTTCCGGTTCCACTCAGCCCAAAAAATAAAGCGACATCGCCCTTTTCTCCGATATTCGCAGAACAATGCATGGGGAACACGTTCTGTTGTGGAAGAAGATAATTGAGGATCGTAAAAATACTTTTTTTGATCTCTCCGGCATATTGTGTTCCCAAGATTAAAACTTGTTTGCGTGCAAAGTGAATGCAAACAGCTACTTCGCTATTCGTTTTGTGAATTTTTGGGTCTGCTTTTAAAAGGGGCGCACAATATATTCTCCATTCGGGTTGATGATTTTTTTGTTCTTCAGGGGTGGTTCGAATAAAAAGTTGTCTGGCAAAAAGAGAATGCCAGGCAAGTTCACCAATGACTCGTAGAGAGAGACGATACTTGGGATGCGCTCCCGCCCAAGCATCGAGCACATAGAGATTTTTTCCGGTAAGATATTCTGCTGCATGACGGAAAAGGGCGTCGTAAGTTTCTTCGGACATCGGTTGATTCACTTTGCCCCATGAAACCTGATTTTTCGATGTGGGTTCTTCAACAATCCATTTGTCTTTGGGTGAGCGTCCTGTTCGACTGCCCGTGGTGGCAATCAATGCGCCATTCGACGCGATGGTTTGTCCCTCTCGACAGATAGCCTGTTCATAAAGAGCCGGAACAGAAAGGTTGGTATAAATTTTACCTAGAGGTTTGTTGCTGATTTTGGAAAGGAGCTGCGGCATAGGTGATGCGATCTAAAGTTAGAAGTTAGAAATTAAATTTTGCCTAAGGCAGATTATGGTTTAGATACAAAACATTGACCCACTTTGAGTGGGTAACCACGGATGAATTCTGCGGCTGACATCTTTTTTTTGCCTTCTAACTGGAGTTCTTTGATGATAACCGCGCCTTTTGGGGCTGCAATATGGATTCCTTGTTTATCAATCTTAATGATTTCGCCATTTTTTCCATGAACAAAGCGTTCGATATCAG
>CAYVFJ010000069.1:0-4279 GCA_964450905.1 uncultured Verrucomicrobiota bacterium | reverse complement strand
AAGAAGATTATTTTAAAATCATTGGGATGAACACAGGATCCCTTTTTGCGATTGCATGCGAACTCGGAGTTTATTGGGCAGGCGCTTCTCCTGAACGCTGCAAACAATTTCGTGAATTTGGGCGACTCTTGGGGATTGCTTATCAAATTTTTGATGATTGTTTAGACCTTTTTGGAACTGAAAAAGAAATAGGCAAATCTCTTGGAACCGATTTGCAAAAAGGAAAACTCACACTCCCCATCATTTTACTTCTCAAACAAACTCAAGAAAGTGAAAGTCATTTTATTAGGTCCATGTTATTAAATGAACATGCCAATAGTCGTGCCACTTTAGTTGAACACATCCAACGCCATGGCACCTTGTGTCAAGCAGCGCGACGAGCACAATCTTTTCTTCAACAAGCGTTCGTTCAACTTCATGATGTCCCAAACAACGAAGGCCGCTCTTCTCTCGAAAGTCTTTCCTCTTATCTTTACGCAGAATTAGAACATTTGTGCAAATTTTCCGGGTAGAGCCAGAAATTGCTCAACGGTCGAACAGATCCGTGTGCAATCATTTGAAAGGCCAAAATAAGTGACCGCAGACTTTTAAGAGCAATAGGACGACAAAGACCAACAATAATTTCTTCGTTCGATAATGGTAATAACCCTACGGTTAGAGAGATGAGATTATGCTGAGTAACAACCGCCAAAAAATCGCGTCGGTTTGCTTCGTCCATAAGAGCTTCATGGATAAAGTCCGTCCCCAACTTTTCTCCTTCCGCTTTGTAGGAAGCTGATTAAATGTAAAGCATGATTAATTTATTCGAATATAATAACCGCTTCTATTGACATCATTTAAGGAATAAAGTATCCTCTTTTATATATAGAAAAAGATGAGAATTACTCTCGATATTGATGATCGCTCATTGACTCGCATCCAAAGGCATACTGGGATTCGAAAGAAATCTCCAGCGGTTGCGCGTGCATTAGATCTTTATCTCCGAGAAATTCGAAAAAAGAAACTTCTTCAAAAAATCATGGAAGGGGAAAGTAGTTTTGGCTTTATCAATGATGAATTAGAACAGCGATCAGTTTATGATTCTCATTGACACTTCTGCGTGGATTGAATTTTTCAGAAAAAGAGGGGATCTCCACATCAAACAAAAGATAGCGACTTATTTGGAACTGGACCAAGCTGCTTACACGTGTCCCATCTATTTTGAAATCTTGGCCGGAGCTGAAGACCACGAGAAGGATCTTATTTTAGAGACCTTTGAATTAAGTGAGCGGATGATCTTCAAACCAGAATTTTGGGAAATTGCCGCTACGATGGAACGCAAACTTCGTCGTAAAGGAATCACTTTACCACAAGACGACATCTTTGTAGCCACAGTAGCAAACGAAATGGATCTTCCTTTACTATGTAAAGACCGCCATTTCAATGTCATTCGAGACAAATGCCTTTTGAGCCTAGATCTTGAGCAGCTTGCTTAATTGGAAAATATTAGTTCACTATATTTCATCCATTGACAAAAGGAGCTATAGTAGCTGCTTTTAACTTACGAAAAATGTGATCCCGAATCTTAGCAGCTCCTAATAGAGGCTTAATTTTCTTAACTCCATTTTTCATGGATGAGTTATAAATTCCAAAAGAACTGTTTATTGATTAAATCAATTTCATTAAATGATTGGGGGTGTTAGATTCGGCTACATGAAAACGTTGCAAAAAATTGATTGTTTGCAAAAAACGGATCGTCCATTTACAAAAATGGAATGAAATCCACACGACTGAGTTTTCGATGGTTTTTCTTGTTCACTCTAGGAATAAACATCGTATTAGCTATTTCTCCTCAAACAGATCGTCTGACATGGGCCATGGAAAACTCACCGGTCTGGATGGTGCTTGTCATCCTCTGGTTCACCCGCCGGTATTTTCCACTTACTAATCTTTCTTATGCTCTTCTTTTTATTCACGCAATTATTTTGATGATAGGAGGTTATTATTCCTACGCAAAGACACCCATTTTTAGTTATTTACGTGATATCTTTCAATGGGACAGAAATTATTATGATCGACTAGGACATTTAGCTCAGGGATTTATGCCGGTGATCGTCATTCGAGAAATTCTGCTTCGAACATCTCCCCTCAAACAAAGTCGATGGCTTCCCTTCCTTTGTTTGTCGGTTTGTCTTGCTGGGAGCGCTCTTTTCGAAATATGGGAATGGAGAGTGGCTGTAATCCTTGGACATGCATCCGAAGATTATTTAGGATCCCAAGGAGATCCTTGGGATGCTCAATGGGATATGACCTGTGCTCTATTGGGCGCTCTCCTTTCCCTTGCTCTCTTTTCACGTACTCACGATCATGATCTTCGAGAAATAGCAGAGTAACTATTTATGTCTTGAAATGGACGGAAAATGAACCAGGTCAAGCCGCTGTAGCGTGGCATTCTCTTTCGAATCTTGCCTACTTACTTCGTCCTGATGCACGTGGTTTTATTTGGGATTTACTTAACTTTGTTGAAGTTACACCGACAAGAACAGAACAGGCGCTCCAAGCGGCAGCGGCCCTTTCATTTGGCGCATTTCACATGATCACACGAAATGCGGTCCATTACAAAAACTCCCCTGTATCAGCCATTTCTCCGGCACAATTTCTGGCCATGGTCAAATTTTAATGGATGCGTTTGTCATCATTAATCAATACCAAAAATCTAAAGGAGCACAAGAATTGGATATCTTAAAACTTGTGCCTTTTGTGCCTCTTCGCGGCTAAATTCTCTCACAAAAATACCATCAACGAAAAGCCATCGGCTGAAATAGTCATATGCATCAAAGCTGGATTTCGGTCGTTTATAAGTCAAGTAATGATGTCGTGCATGGAGATCTCTGATGCCAAAAGTTGAGCGCGTTTTTTAATCAACTCGAGAAAGAATTGAGTCACAGAAGATAATTTTCCTTTCCAAAAGGCGCTGATTTGGAGAGATGAAAAACCATGAAGCGGAAGGGAACGGACCTCTCTCCGTCGGGGCATTCTTGGGACAGCTAGGGACAAACCAATTCCAAAGCCTCTGGAAACATAGGTGTAAATTAAATCTAACGAATCGACTTCAATCTGTGGAGACCAGACTATCTTTCGCCGTTGCAATTCTTCTTGGAATATTTTGTTGAGAACAGTGTTCTTAGGGAGTGCAATAAGTGTTTGATCCATATTTTTGAGCGATTGGAATAATTCCGTTGCCGATCTAAATTTGGATTTCTGATGAACTAACAAAATAAGTGGCAAACGAAGCAGTGAGTGAGATTGGATTCCACTCGAGAGTTTTTCCTCAAGCACGGAAATAGCTAAATCGATTTCTTGATTTTGAAGCAATATTTCAGCCCCAATCTGATTTGCTTCTCGCAAAGTAAGTTTCAGTTTTGGATATTGCTTTCGTAAAATCTCTAAGAGATCAGGCACATGATCGCGAAAAACCGTAGCAGACGCCGCCAATCGCAAATGTTGATCTATCCCATCCCGCAATTTTTCCGAAATATGGTTTAGATTAGCAAAAAAGGGGATAATAAATTGATAAAGTTCATGGCCTGCAGGCGTAAGAGCAAAAGGCCGTCGTTGGAAAAGTTGAATACCAAGGGATTTTTCGAGTTGAAGAATCTGCCCGCTCACTGCCGGCTGCTGAATTCCATAAGGCATGTTTTGAATCGCCAGACTAATCCCTTGATGCCTTGCCACATAATAGAAAAGTTCGAGATGGTGAATATTCATCTTCCTAGCGTAATTAGAGGTTAAGATATCCCATTGCGCCCACTATCTTATAAAACATTGATTAAATCAATGATAAACTAATAATTATCGATTTTGATAAATTCTCAAGACGTGTTAAGTTCGGCTATATGAAAACAAAAAATCAATTCTTCCAAATATCTTTAATCATCATGATAAGCTTATTATCGGGGTGTAGTCACAGCACACAAGTTAGTTCAGGTAAAAGTTATTTGCAGAATTATCCTGCAGCGAGCGAGATCAAATCGGATCCGAAATCGGATCAGGGAATGGAACAGCTAATTCGTGAAGCAGCTTCTGTAGAACCAAATCTAAAATTTCCTGCAAGAATTGGGTTGGCAAGAATTATCAAGGGACAATTGACAAGTATCCCACAAGAAGAAGCGGATGCTTGGTTTCAATTAAGAGAAAAGCTCGGATCTTCTTATGGAGAATTTGTGCCCATTAGCAATCTTATCACTGAAATGGTTTCTCAGAATAAGATTTCTGGATCAAGAGTAAAAGATGTGATTTC
>CAYVFJ010000068.1:0-9203 GCA_964450905.1 uncultured Verrucomicrobiota bacterium | reverse complement strand
GAACCCGGACTTTATTATCCGAAGGTGGGTGGCGTTCGGATTGAAGATGTGGTTGTGATTCAACGAAACGGCTGTGAAGTTTTGAGCCATTTTCCAATTCATCTTGAAGTGTAAAAAAGGCTATACACAATTAACAAGATTAAAAAACGATCGCCCAAAACATTTGTATTGCAATAAACGCAAGCTCCTGATAGACAATCACTTATGTCTTATAAGGAAAACCAAGCTCCAGAAGGACAAGATTTTTTTTCGTGGGGACGGCGTTTGTTTGCTTTATTTTCTTCCTTTAGTTTTTTGATTCTATGGTGTGGCGGATTGATTTTCTTTCTCCCGATTTTTATTTGGTTCTTCTGTCGAATTGAAGTGGAGTCCGGAGAGATGGCTGTTCTCCTAAAAAAAACGGGACAAGATTTGCTCTCCGGACAAATTTTAGCGGACATGCCAGTTCAAAAGGGGATTCAACTCGATGTTTTGGCGGAAGGCAGATATTTCTATAATCCATACACTTGGGATTGGAGAATTCATAAAATCACAGATATTCCCGCCGGAAAACTAGGGGTGGTTACCCGTCTTTATGGAAAAGATTTGTCGTCCGGAAAAATCATCGCTGAAGCAGGAACAAAAGGAATTGTTCGAAATGTTCTGACTCCAGGAAAATATCGAATCAATCCTTATGCGGAAAGGATCGATGTTTTTGATGCTATCAATATTCGTCCCGGTTATGTGGGGGTGGTCACTTCGCTGGTGGGTCAAGATGTTTTAAACGACGATATTTCTGCCGAAGGACGCAACACTTTTCTTGTGAGTGAAGATACAAAAGGCGTGGTTCCTAAAGTTCTCGATCCAGGCACCTACTATTTAAATCCCTATGTCGTCAGCGTGACGGAAGTCAATTTGCAAAGTCAACGATTTGAAATGAGTGGTTCGAAGGCTCTTAGTTTTCTTACGATGGACGGATTTACGGTTCAAGCGGAAGGAACTATCGAATTTAGTTTGAAACGAGATCAGATGTCCTTTCTTGCCCATCGAGTAGGCGACATGGATGATGTGGTTAAAAAAGTGATTCTGCCGCGAGCGCGTGGGTTTAGTCGAATTGAAGGCAGCAAAAATCCTGCGGTCAATTATATCGTGGGCGAAACCCGTCAACAGTTTGAAGATAAACTTGAAAAACATTTGCGCGATAATTGTGAAAGTTGGGGAGTGACGATTCATTCTGTTCTGATTCGCAATATCATTCCGCCCGACGAAATTTCCAGTGTCATCCGAGATCGTGAAGTGGCTGTTCAAAATTCGAAGAAGTTTGATCAGCAAATTATTCAGGCTCAATCCAAAGCCGAATTGAGCAAACAAGAAATGCTTGCTCAGCAAAGCAAAGAAAAAGTAGAAGCCGAAACGATCAAAATTCTGGCAATCATCAGCGCCAAAAAAGATCAATCCGTTAAAATCGTTGCCGCACAAAGAGAACAAGAAGTCACGAAAATCGAAAATGAATCTGCCAATTATAAAGCGGAAGCAATGATGTCCAAAGCAAAAGCGGAACAAGATGTCATTGCCTTGGACAACAAGGCGCAGGCAGAAGTTTTAGCCACTCAAGTGAAAGCTTTTGGGAGTGGAATGAATTGGGCACGTTATCATTATTACCAGAAATTAGCTCCCATGATTCGCAGCATTCTGAGCAACGATGAACCCGGCAATTTGGATCAAATGTTTATTCCAGAAACTCGCTCCGAAAAAGGAGAGCGCCGATGAATAAATATCTTTCAGCGCCCGTGATCTTCGTGGTCTGGTTGATCACTTTAAGTTATTTCGTCTGGGAATGGGGCTTTTGCCGATTTTATATTTATCCTGGTTCTATGGCTGTGATCACGGCCAAGACCGGTAAATCTCTCTCTCCAGGACAAATCTTAGCGAAGAAAGGAGAATCGGGTGTTCAAGAAGATGTCTTAGGAGAAGGCCGTCATTTTCTTAATCCATGGCTTTATGAAGTGAAAATCGTTTCCGCGATTAAAATTCCCCCTGGTAAAATAGGAATTGTGACTTCGAAAATTGGGCAGGATCTGCCTCAAGGACAGTTCCTCGCTGAAAAAGGACAGAAAGGTATCTGGAAACAGGTTCTCGGACCTGGAACTTATCGACTGAACCCCGAAGGGTATCATGTGGATATGGTGGATGCCATCAGCATTCCATTGGGATATGTGGGAGTGATTACGTCGCTCTCAGGAGAACAAGCGCCTGAAGGAGAATTTGCTGGAAAAAATCAGAAGGGCGTTCGGCAAGATGTTTTGCAGCCTGGCCTCTATTATGCCAATAATAAACAAGTCAAAATCGATCTCCTCGAAATTGGAGTCAATCAAGTTTCTCTCCTCGGAACGGAAGGAGCGCAGGTCGTCACCAAAACGCGTTTTGCAGGCGCCCAAAATCAGGCGATTAGTAAATTAGAAGAAAATGTGCTGGAAGCTCAACAGGTCCAAAGAGAAAGCTATATGCTCGATAACGCTTCGAGTCTTTATTCACGGTCGGAAACTAAAAAACAAAAAGATGCCGGCAAAGTAATACCTCAAGCAGTTTCTCAAAAAGCTCTCGCAACTCATCCAGGTCAAACCCCAACCGCCATGGAGATCGAAGAATTTGTTGAGTTTCCGTCGCGCGATGGATTTGAGATTCGAATCGATATGACGGTGGAATTTGAATTTTTACCTAAGAACATTGCCTGGATCTATCGTAACTACGGCGATTTGCCAGCCGTGGTGGACAAAATTATCATGCCACAAATTCAATCCATCTCACGACTGAAAGGCAGTGAATACAAAGCGAAGGATCTCATTGCCGGAGATGGGCGTGAGAAGTTTCAAAATGAATTAAAGTCTGCTCTTGAAATGACTCTGGGTGAAAAGAAATTGATCGTTCATAATGCTCTTATTCGGCATGTCACAGTTCCCAATCAAATTCTGGATCCGATCCAAAAAACCAGCATTGCGGTGCAAGAAAATTTGACAAATGAGGAGAAGCAGAACACTGCTAAAAAACAAGCGGCGCTGAATACGGAGTTGAGTTTGATCGAGCAAAGAGGCCAACAAGTAGGCAAAGAAACGGAAAAGTTAAAGGCAGAAATTCTGGCTGACCAAGAAAAACAGGTGGCCACCATTAGCGCGGAAGCGCAAAAGGAAGTTTCCAGAATTGAAAAGGAGATCGCGGCCATTCGCGCGGATATCGTGTTCAAATTAGGAAAAGCTCAGGCAGATGTGGTTCGAATGGTGGAAGGCGAAAAGGCAAATGGTTTTGTGCTCAAAACCTCAGCCGTCAATGATTCCAACGCTTATAATCTCTATCAGTTCTCAGTGAAATTGCGTGAGGACGTTCCGATCCATATCATTCATGCCGGACCAGGCACCATGTGGACCGACCTTCAGAAAGCGACCATGGGCGATTTAGGTGGCGCGACCATGATTCAGCAAAATCTAAAATAAGGTGCGAAAACCTAATATCGTTTTTATTATTGCTGACGATATCGGATATGGTCAGTTGGGTTGTTACGGTCAAAAATATATTGAAACGCCTCGTCTCGATCGCATGGCGACAGAAGGAGTTCGTTTCACTCAAGCTTATGCCGGACATCCTGTCTGCGCGCCTTCACGAAGCACTTTAATGACGGGTCTTCATACTGGACATACCACTGTGCGACATAATCATGGGGGCATTCCCTTGCGAAAAGAGGATCTCACAATTACTGAAATTCTCAAACAAGAAGGATATACCACGGGGATGTTTGGCAAATGGGGTTTGGGCGATGCAAATACGGATGCGGCTCCAAATAAGAAAGGGTTTGACCAATTTTTTGGTTATCTTCATCAAATTCATGCTCATCGTTATTATCCAGAGTATCTCTGGAAAAATGATCAGAAATTCTATCTCGAAGGAAATCAGAATGGAAAACAAACGCAGTATTCCCATGATTTAATACTCCAAAAGGCCATGACCTTCGTCAAAGAGAATCTAGAGCGCCCTTTTTTTCTCTATCTACCTTTTACTTTGCCGCATGCTGAAATGTCGGCGCCCGATTGTTACTTGGACAAATATCGAGGTCAATTCAAAGAAAGCCCGTTTCCCGGGAGCCCACTTTATCCCCCCCAATCCACGCCCAACGCTGTCTATGCGGCCATGACAACTCTTTTGGATCAAAGTGTGGGACGCATTCTGGATTTGTTAAAAGAACTGAAGCTGGATGAGGATACCATTGTCTTTTTTACATCGGACCACGGCGCTTCGGAAGAGGGCGGTGTCGATATGAATTTTTTTCAAATGAACGCTCCTTTTCAAGGAAGAAAAGCGCAGTTTTATGAAGGTGGCATCCGAATTCCATTGATTGTTCGTTGGCCAAATAAAATCAAGGCAGGAACCGTGACAGATCAAATTTGGGCTCATTGGGATTTTTTGCCTACCGTTGCTGAGTTGCTAGGAACCCAAGCGCCTGCAAATGGAGATGGAATTTCTCTTCTACCTACGCTTTTGGGTCAAACTCAAAAACAACAGCACGAATTTCTTTATTGGGAACAAATGGCATGGAATCAAAAAATCGAGGCATTCAAGTTGGGTCAGGCAGTGCGAATGGGTGATTGGAAAGCATGGCGCGATGCAGCCGAGTTTCCTTTGAAATTATATCACCTTAAAGAGGACATCACCGAAAAAAATAATTTAGCTTCGCAACACCCTGAAATCGTTGCCAAAATGGAAGCCTACTTAAAAACTGCCAGGACAGAACCTTTTCCTCAGATGGAACCTCCTCATCTATCCGGCAAGAAATATGAGTAAAATCATAACTACTCGGGAGACAGAGTGAAACTAGTAAAAACAGTTAGTCTACGGCAATTCTGAATTCTGACTCCTGACTCCTGGATACCCGGGTAATTACAATTCATGGCAGAGAACTACATTAGCATTGGTGGCGCGCGTCAACATAATCTCAAGAATCTTTCACTCAAGATTCCGAAGAATCAACTTGTGGTGATCACTGGATTGAGTGGAAGCGGTAAATCTTCTTTGGCTTTTGACACGATTTACGCGGAAGGCCAGCGAAAATATGTGGAAAGTCTTTCAGCCTATGCTCGACAATTTTTAGATCAAATGCAGAAACCAGAAGTGGATTTTATCGACGGATTATCTCCTGCCATTGCCATTGAACAACGTTCATCAGCTTCCAATCCACGTTCAACCATTTCTACCACCACAGAAATTTATGACTATCTGCGCTTGCTTTATGCGCATATTGGACAACCTCATTGTCGTCAATGTGGCAAACCCATTTCATCTCAAACGGTTCAGGACATTGTAGATCGTTTGCTTGCTCTACCCCAAGGCGTTCCCCTGATGATTTTAGCTCCTTTAGTCCGAGATCGAAAAGGCGAATTTCGTGACGTCTTCGAAAAAGTCAAAAGCCAAGGGTTTGTTCGAATGCGAGTGGACGGGCAATTCATGGAAATCGACAAAATTTTAGGTAAAACAGAAGGTATTCCATCCTCTTTTCGTCTTGATAAAAATCGGATTCATCAGATTGAAGTGATCGTCGATCGTCTTCCTGTGGACTCTAAATTTCGGACACGAATCACGGATTCTGTGGAAACTGCTCTTCGATGGGGAGAAGGCGTTCTTCTGGCGCTTACGCGAGAAAATTCATTGAAACAAAATCAGGGACTTTCTTCTGATGAAACCTATCGAGAAACCCTTTTCAGCACGATGAACGCTTGCGTGGAGTGCGGCATCAGTTTGGGCGAGCTTACGCCACGCCATTTTTCTTTCAACAGCCCTTATGGCGCCTGTCCGAAATGTCATGGGCTTGGTCAGGAATTAGTGTTTGATCTTGATTTGATTGTTCCAAATTCTGATCTCAGCATAAACGAGGGAGCCGTAGCTCCATGGAGACGCGGAGGTCGACGTTTGATTCTCTATTACAAAATGATCCTCCGTAATATCTGCGGTCACTTAAAAGTAGACATGGACACACCGTGGAAAGATTTACCGAAAGCCAAGCGAACCGCCATTCTTCACGGAACCGGAAAAGAAGATGTAATCTTCCGATTTACTCGTGGCGGAAAACCTCATCAAATGGTCAAACCATTTGAGGGAGTGCTTTCTCAACTTCAACGTCTTTATACCGAAACAGAAAGTGAATTTACTCGAAATCGTTTGCATAGTTATCAAACCTTCAACCCTTGTGCAACCTGCGGGGGCGCTCGCCTTAAAAAGGAGATTCTCGCGGTGACCTTAAATGAAAAGTCGATTATCGGTTTATGCAAACTGACCGTGGAAGAGGCTCTCTCCTTTGTGGACCATCTAAAACTCGCCCCTCAACAGGAATCGATCGCTCGACAAGCTCTCAAAGAAGTTCGATCACGCCTCGAGTTCCTTTCCGAAGTGGGTGTGGGATATCTCACTCTCGACCGGGAAAGCGGAACTTTATCCGGAGGCGAAGCTCAACGAATTAAACTCGCAACCCAAATTGGATCTAAACTCTCGGGAGTGATCTATGTCCTCGATGAACCGAGTATCGGATTACATCAGAGAGATAACAACCGTTTGCTGAGCACATTAACGCAATTGCGCGACTTGGGTAACACTGTGATCGTGGTTGAACACGATGAAGAGACTATCCGAAAAGCGGATCATGTGCTCGATCTTGGTCCAGGAGCGGGGATTCATGGAGGTGAATTAGTCGCCCAAGGAACCGTCGCTCAAATCGAAGCTTCACCTCGTTCATTGACCGGTCGATATCTTTCTCATGAATTGAAAATCACTTCTCCCCCCCACCGAACGGCTCCTGGAGAAAACTTTTTAAGAGTGATCGGAGCATCAGAAAATAATCTGAAAAATATTACCGTCGAAATACCCATCGGCTTATTTGTTTGTGTGACAGGCGTCAGCGGCTCCGGGAAAAGCACTCTGGTCGATGATATCCTTCGACGATCGCTCCAGCGGAAACTGTCCGGCGCCAGAGATAAACCCGGTCGTCACGAACGAATCGAAGGGATTGATTTTTTGGATCAAGTGATTTTGATCGATCAATCTCCGATTGGACGAACTCCCCGCTCGAATCCTCTGACCTATACCGGTGTCTTCGATTCTATTCGCAATTTATTTGCCTCACTGCCAGCCTCTAAAATTCGCGGTTATCGGCCTGGACGTTACAGTTTTAATGTCAAAGGTGGACGATGCGAAAAATGCGCGGGCGATGGAGTTTTAAAAATTGAGATGCACTTTCTCCCCGATGTTTACGTGGAATGTGAAACGTGCCGTGGTCAACGATACAATCGGGAGACTTTGGAAATCACTTACAAAGGCAAAAATATCGCGGACGTGTTGAATATGACAGTAGACGAGGGGATCGATTTTTTCCGAAATATCTCAGCGATTAAAGACCCTCTCCAAATGTTATTTCGAGTGGGTCTCGGATATCTTAAACTCGGTCAACAAGCGACCACTCTTTCTGGAGGAGAAGCTCAAAGAATCAAACTTTCTAAAGAGTTATCTCGCAAAACAACCGGACGCGCTCTTTACATTCTTGATGAACCCACCACGGGACTCCATTTTGCGGATATCGAAAAGTTATTAGAAGTTCTTCTTCAGCTTCGTTCGAACGGAAACACGGTATTAGTGATTGAACATCATCTGGATGTGATTCAGTGTGCGGATTGGATCATTGATCTTGGGCCTGAAGGAGGCCAAAAGGGCGGTGAAATCGTGGCAATAGGAACCCCGGAAACCGTGGCTCAATGTTCAAAATCATACACCGGAAAATATCTTAAACAGAAAATATGAAGATATTAAAATCCGCGATTTTATTTATTTTTCTGACCAGTTCCGCCTGTCTTTCCCTCGCGGAAACGACCCGAGAAGAAAAACAACTCTTTAAGCTGGGTAAGAATGCTCAGGAAGATCGTTTGTATGAACTTGCGGAGATGCGATTGGATTTGCTGCTCTCACAATTTCCGCAGACAGAATTTCGTGAAGAAGCAGCCTCTCTTCTGATTCAAGCACGACTTAAACTCGATCGCTGGCAAGAGGCTTTAGAGTTCATCAAAGATTTTTTGCCTCGCGTTTCAGAAGCTCGACAAGATTCTTATCTTTTTCTGATGGCTGAAGCTCAGCTCAAAGGATCTCTCGCGGAAGAAGCGTTTAAAACTTACGAAAATTTAATCGCACGATTCCCAAAAAGCAAACATGTCATCGACGCCAAATATGGAATGACACATGCTCTTCGGTTACAGCAAAAATTGGATGCCGAACAAGATTTGCTTCGTAAACTTCAAAAGGAAACTTCCGGAGAACTTGCCGCAAGAGCGCGTTTTCAATTGGGAACTTCCTATGTCATCCAAAAAAAATATGACCTCGCTTTAGAGATCCTCACCCGTCTCACTAAAGAAGAACGCAATCATCTTATCGGTTACCAAGCCATCCATGCTCTCGGAGAAATGGCGATGGAACGAAAACAATACGATACGGCTCGGACTCATTTTGAAAATCTGATCCAAACCGACCGTCCAGAAGCGTTGACCACGGTTCCTATCGCGTTTTATCAATTAGGATTCATGGACGCGATGGAAAATCGTTGGGCTGCCGCGGCTGGAAATTTTGAGCAAGCATTTCGAAAAAGTGAAGATCCATCATTTCGTATGCGTTGCGTGGATGAACTGACAAGAAGCTATCTGAAGCTAGGTAAAGTAGATGCTCTTGCGGAAAAATTAAAAGGTTGGTCGGACGAAAATGCAAAAAATTTTCCTCGTTTTGGGGAAGCTCTTTTTTTGGAAGTAGGCAAGTTATGGCATGGCGCGAGCCAATGGGAACAGGCGACCCGATCCTATCAAGATTTCTTGAAAAAATATCCGGAAGGACAATTCAGTGATCGTGCCCATTTAAATCTCGGTCGGACGCTTCTCGAAGATAAGAAAGATGAGGTTGCGATTGCTGAATTTCAAAAAGCAATTGAAACAGCCAAAAACGCTTCCGTCCAAGCCGAAGCATGGTTTGCGCTCGGTGAATTACATTTTAAACGTGAGCAATATGAATCCGCGATCGAAGCGTATCTTAAATCTTTTCGCGCTCATGGGACGGATTCTTACAAAGCAGAACAAGCTTTATATCAAGCAGCCAACGCGAACTTTAAAGCCGGTCAAATATCGGAGGTTTTTAAGCTTCATACGGATTATCAAAAC
>CAYVFJ010000067.1:0-7762 GCA_964450905.1 uncultured Verrucomicrobiota bacterium | reverse complement strand
GCGAGTTTAGTCGTTGTTTCAAGATTTGGATCTCCCGCGGTAATATACGCTACAAGGGCCTTTTTTTTTGCTGCACGAAGTGCAGCAAAACAGGTGTCCATACGATTGGGATGAACGACTGAAATCTTCATAAACAGATCTATAGCCGTAACTTTTTTGTTGCTGAGAAGCAAGAATCAATCCCTCCATAATCACTTCGCCGTGAGAAAATTATTTTTACCAAACTTAGAAACAAAACTCCTTCAATCATTAATGATACGAGAAGCGCCCACCAAATATTTTTCTTGCTGATCAACGTGTACATTCAGAGATCCAGCCTTCGCAACCAATTTCCAGCGCTCAATCGGCTATTTTCGTTGGGAAAACAGTCTTTCTCTCTTGCAATGACGACCTTAAACCGTGAACTTTGACTTATGAAACGTCCTGTTGTTTTGATTATTCGGGATGGATGGGGGAGTAATCCTGATTTATCTCAAAATGAATATAATGCTATTTTTTTAGCGAAGCATCCGGTGGATGATCGACTGATGCGAGAGTATCCGCATACTTTAATCAAAACATGTGGATTAGACGTCGGATTACCAGCTGGAGTGATGGGGAATAGTGAGGTGGGACATCAGAATATCGGCGCGGGCAGGATTGTGGATCAGGAGATTGTGCGGATTGATAAAGCGATTCAAGATGGCTCTTTTTTTAAAAGCACTGTTTTATTGGAAGCTGTTGAGTTTGTCAAAAACCACAAAGGCCGATTGCATGTGATGGGGCTTATATCCGACGCAGGAGTTCACGCGACCATTGATCATTTAATGGCTTGTGTTGAGTTTGGCAAACGAAATGGTTTATCGGAAGTGTTTATCCACGCGATTACGGATGGCCGCGATACACCCCCGACTTCTGGAATAGGTTACCTTCAACAAGTTAAAGAAAGGTGTTCCAAATTAGGTATGGGAACGATTGTTTCGGTAAGCGGACGTTACTATTTTATGGATCGTGATCAACGATGGAATCGTGTCCAACGTGCTTATGATTGTATGGTTCAAGGCGCAGGACTGAAATTCTCTAACGCTCAGGAAGCCTTGGAGGCTTACTATGCCAACCCTTCAATTCCCACGATGAAAGGAGATGAATTTATCCTTCCTTCAAATATTGTAGGAAAAAATAAAGAACCTCTTGCGCTCATTCAAGATGGTGATGCGGTTATTTTTGCTAATTTTCGTGGAGATCGTCCTCGTGAGATCACTCACGCATTTACAGATTCTAAGTTTCATGGATTTGATCGAGGCAAAAGGTTAGATCTATATTTTGCGACAATGACAGAATATGAAACGGATTTAGAGACACATCCCATCTTCCGAAAATCCGAAAAGATACAAAATATATTGGGGATGTATCTGTGTCAACTTGGGTTCAAACAATTTCGATGTGCGGAGACAGAGAAATATCCTCATGTGACCTTTTTCTTCAATGATTATCGTGATGAACCATTTGAAAATGAAGATCGTGTCATCGTTCCATCTCCTCAAGTTCCTACTTACGATTTGCAACCAGAAATGTCAGCGGATGGAGTATGTAAGGAAAGTGTCTCCCATATCTTAAGTCAAAAATACGATTTGATGGTTATTAATTTTGCCAATCCGGATATGGTGGGACATACAGGCTCTCTTCAAGCTGCTGTGGTTGCTGTAGAAACGGTGGATCGATGTGTTGGCAAAATTCTTGATGCTGCGCAACAAGTAAATGCTTCAGTCATTGTCACAGCGGATCATGGAAATTGTGAGCAAATGTACGATCCTATTCATCAATGTCCACATACCAGTCATACCCTTAATGAGGTTGCATTGATTGTCGTTGATCAAAAGATGAAGAATCGATCTTTGCGTCATGGAGGACGTTTGGCTGATATCGCGCCCACCGTGCTTGATTTAATGGAGCTTGAGATTCCTAGAGAAATGACGGGAAAAAGTCTGATAGAAAAATGTTGATCCCTTTTTTATCAGAGTTTTTGGCTGATTTTTTCGACATGATAAGCTTCAATGACGTCGCCGGGTTCGTATTCGTTAAAGCCTTCCAAACGAATCCCGCATTCCAATCCTGTTCGGACTTCACTTACATCATCCTGAAAACGACGCAAGGTGGAGATAGCGCCTTCGAAGATGACATTTTTACGGCGTAAGAGACGCACACGACCTTTACGTTCAATTCGTCCTTGTGTGACAAGACAACCCGCAACAATACCCCCTTTGGACACATCAAAAACTTGTTTTACTTCGGAAGTTCCGACACTTGTAAGTTTGATTTCTGGATCCAAAAGTCCAGCCATCATTTCACGCACTTGATCAATCAATTCGTAGATGATTCGAAAGAGTTGAATCTGAACCCCTTCACGTTTTGCGGCTTCAGCGGCCGTGGTATCCACTTTAACTTGAAATCCTACGATCAGCGCTTTGGATGCTGTGGCTAATAGGACGTCTGATTCCGTAATAGGCCCCACTGCAGCATGAATCATTTCAACGTGGATTTTATCTTGAGGCAATTTCGCGATGGATTCAGTAATAGCTTGAGAAGATCCCTGAACATCGACTTTAAGGATTACTTTTAATACTTTCCGGTTATCAGAAGAAGCCGTGAGTAAGTCTTCAAGAGTAATACGTTTGGGTCCTTCCAATTTCTGGGAGCGCAATTTTTCCTGTTCTTGTTCGCAATAAAGTCGCGCTTCTATTTCGGATTTCACCACCTGAAAAGGAGCTCCTGCCAAAAGGATACCTGAAAGGCCCACGATTTTAACTGGAGTAGAGGGGGACGCTTCTTTGAGCATTTTACCTTTATCATCGATGAGCGCCTTTACTTTAGCCCAGTGCGGCCCGGCGATTAAGGTATCTCCGAGATGAAGGATTCCTTTACGCACTAAAACAGTTGCGGTGGCGCCTCGACCTGCTTCCATTTGGGCTTCAACCACAGCGCCTTGAGCTGGACAATCTCTTTCGGCTTTTAGCTCCATCATTTCTGCTTGAAGTAAAATCATTTCCAAGAGTTGATCGATCCCCGTTTTTTTTGTCGCAGAAACCTCGACCGTAATTGTTTTTCCACCCCAATCTTCGGAAGCCAAATCATGTTCTTGAAGTTGCTTTTTGACTCGATCTTTGATTTTCTGGGATGCTTCCAAATCCATTTTTGTAAGAGCAACAATGATAGGAACGGACGCGGCACGAGCGTGATGGATGGCTTCAATGGTTTGAGGCATCAAACCTTCATTTCCAGCCACCACAAGAATTACAAGATCTGTCAAATTTGCCCCACGCGCACGCATTGCGGTGAACGCTTCATGTCCTGGAGTATCGAGAAAAGCAATGAGTTTAGGTGGAGAATTTTTATCTGCTGAAGGAACAGAAACAGAATAAGCGCCAATATGTTGAGTGATACCTCCGGCTTCTCCCCCAGCAACATTGGTCTTACGTATGGCATCCAATAGGGTTGTTTTCCCGTGATCCACATGTCCCATGATCGTTACCACAGGTGGACGCGAAAAAAGTTTTTCTGTTTTTTGAGGTGCCGCAGTGATTCCGTGACCACGAGCTTCATCTTTTAGAGATTCTGCTGGCTTTACAGGATGTTCACCGCGTCGTTCTAATTCCAGTTTAAATCCATGTTTTTCACAAAGTTTTTTTGCAATATCCGGTTCGATGGGTTGATTCATCGAAACAAGAATCTTCAACTGCATCAAATCGCTGATGAGCTGAAACGGTTTGATTGCCATCTTAGCTGCGAGATCTTTTACGATAATAGGCGGTTTAAGGTGGACGATCCGGTCATCCGGAGGCGCGGACGGTTTTGGGACTTCGATCACTGGGGGAAGGTGACTGATGATTTCGGGAGACGGAGGAGGTGAATCTAATTTTTGGATTTGAGAGGCAAGTGGTTCGTGTTTTAAATTTTGTTCCGAATAGATGGTAGATGTGATTCTTTGTTGTGATTCAGAAATGATCTCCGTACTTGGGACAGAATTTTTGGAAGGCAGATCAGCTTCTGCCAAAGCAACTGCTGACTTTGATAAACGCGAGACTTTACGAGCAGGAGATTTTCTTGTGGACGACTTTGTTTTATTGGCGGCATCCGCTTTATCTTTAATTTTAGTAGCAACTAACTTCACGCCACCTCTTTTTGGAGGGGTAATGGTTTTTGTCGCGCTGATGGTCATAAAATATGATTAAAACTAAGAGATAGAAGTTGCGATAGGTGTAGTATCAATGGGTATAGCAGGCGCTAATTCGGATGTTTCTGCTGATTTACGTTGAGCCAGATCATAAATAGCTTTGGCTTGATCCGCTGTAATTCCAGGAATTTGTTCGATGTCGCTTGGCTCCGCGGACTGGATCGCTTCTACGCTGGAAAAACCGGCATGAACCAGAGCGGAAGCGATTGAAGTGGGAATACCCAGAGTTTGGGATAGGATCGCGCTTGCCTGACTGATTTTATCTTCAAAAGCAATTTCAACCGTTTCATCTTTTTCGATGATGACATGCCAACCGATGAGTTTAGAGGTAAGACGCGCATTTTGTCCGCGTTTACCCACAGCAAGAGATAGTTCTTCGGCTCCCAAACGCACGCTCATGCGTTTATTAACTTCATCAAGATTGATGGATTTAATTTTTGCAGGTTTTAAAGCTTCCGCCACAAAATCTTTAATATTGAGGTGCCAACGGATGATATCCACTTTTTCTCCATTGAGTTCCCGTACAATATTTTTTACTCGAGCGCCCCTCATTCCAACACAAGCTCCCACAGGATCCACCTTTTCATCGCGGGTGGCCACGGCAATCTTGGTGCGAAATCCTGCTTCACGAGCAATCGCTTTGATTTCAACGGTTTTGTCGGAAATTTCACTGACCTCTAGTTCAAACAAACGACGCACAAAATTAGGATGACTTCGGGAGAGAATAATTTCCGGTCCATGAGAATCATTTTCCACAGCAAGAACATAAGCTCGAATACGATCTCCAATTTGATATTCCTCAGTGGAAACACGTTCGCGTGAAG
The DNA here is from genome assembly GCA_964450905.1 of uncultured Verrucomicrobiota bacterium. Lineage (GTDB taxonomy): Bacteria > Verrucomicrobiota > Verrucomicrobiia > JABWAM01 > JABWAM01 > CAYVFJ01. The sequence goes on along the minus strand of CAYVFJ010000067.1, from coordinate 2,728 downwards.
GCAGTTTTGCCTCAAATTTTCCCAAATCGACGTAGACATCCGAACGCTCAAATCGACGAACGGTCCCACTCACAATATCACCGACACGATCTTTAAATTCGACAAAGATGCGTTCTTTTTCTGCTGAACGCTGGCGCTGCATAATTCCTTGTTTCGCGGCTTGCGCGGCAATACGACCAAATTCTTTGGGATCAAGTTCAACAGTAATTTCCTCACCCACATTGACATTGGGATGATGCCGTCGTGCTCGCAACAAACTGATTTCTGTGTTCGGATCCTTGATGATATCGGCTGCAATAAGACTTACTGTGGCACGGATAAGCCCTGTTTTACGGTCGACAGATACCTTGAGTCCACGAGAGGGCTCATCTTTCCGCTTAAGAGCAGCCGTCATGATCCCATCCTCGATGGCTTTGATCATCGTCTCTCTTTCTATCCCTTTTTCCTTTTCGTAATAATCTAACAATGCTATAAGTTCACCGTTCATATTGGCCTTTCAGAGAAATAAAAAAGTGGGCTTTTGACCCACTTTCGTTACCGCTTCGCTATCTCTTTACTATGAAATACTTTACGATGTTTTCTATTGAACGTCAATAACTTTGATTATTTGGATGGATCTCTAGTTAAAAGGTTATAGATAGCAACTCATTTTTTATATTTATCGTTTTTGCTATGGTCAGTATTATTATTCCATTAAGATGCGATGAGGGTTATTTAAAAGACTGTCTGGACGGATGTTTTTGTCAGGAAGGCGCAGAGATTGAAATCGTTGTATTGCCCGACGAAAGATTGCCATGGAAAGATTCAAGGATCATTCAAGAACTCACAGGTTCAATCTCACCTGCTCGCAAACGTAATCGCGGCGTTCAACTTGGGAAAGGTGATTTTTTAGCTTTTATCGATGATGATACGCGTCCTCAACCTGGTTGGTTAAAGGCGGCTCTGGTTCATTTTAATGATCCTCAAATCGCTGCTGTGGGTGGACCGTCCATGACTCCGCAGGATGATCCTTATTGGGCACAAATCAGTGGAATGGTTTATGAATCGTGGGTGATGTCGGGTGGAGAACGTCGACGATATCGTCCTGAAAAGGCATGTGATATTCAAGATTTTCCGAGTTGTAATTTAATCGTTCGACGTTCTGCTTTTGAGGAGGTTCGAGGATTTGGAACGGATTTTTGGCCGGGTGAAGATACGGAATTTTGTTTAGCGCTCATTAAAAAAGGATATCGCATCTGGTATGAACCGAATGCTCTCATCGAACATCATCGCCGCCCTTCCCTTAAAGAACATTTTGTTCAGCTAGCAAACTATGGATTGCATCGAGGATATTTTGTAAAACGTTATCCGGAAACCTCACGACGTATCCGATATTTTATTCCATCTCTGTTTGTCTTGAGCGGAATCATCCTTTCAATCCTTGGAGTGATCGGAAACAGAATAGGAACGAAAATACTTCTCGTTTTAGGAGTAATTTATTTTTTACTTTTACTGATCAACTTTATTTCCAAACCATTGAAATTGATTCTACCTGCTATGATGACAACCTTTCTTTCACACATCGTCTATGGCATTTCTTTCATAAGGGGGTTAGTGACGAGCCGGCTACCCGAAGAAAATAAGAATGCTTAACAAATGATTAGGATGAAGGATGATTGCAACCTAAGAAATGATGGCTTACACTTCATGGAGGTGGTTGATTTCTAACTTTCAACTTCCAACTTCGTATGCCTCTCAAAGTCATGATCTCTTATCCGCCTCTTCCTGATAAAAAGGGGGTGCCGCTGATTTCTCAGAACCGTCAGTTTCAATGGTTTAATAAACCCACTTTTATTTATCCTTGCGTGCCTGCCTACGCGGCAACCCTTCTTAAACAAGCAGGTCATGAGGTCTTTTGGGAGGACGGCGTTGCTCAAATGGACACCGTCGAGGATTTTGATCGTCGTTTTGGTGAAATCCGACCCGATGTCATTGCCATTGAGGTAAAAACGCCCATCGTGAAACGATATTGGAAATACATCGATAAACTTAAATCGATATATCCGGAGACGAAGTATGTCCTCATGGGCGATCATATTACCGCGTTACCCGAAGAATCTTTGAGAAATTGTCAGGCAGATTATTGTGTCACAGGCGGGGATTTTGATTTTGCTCTACTTAATCTTTGCGCTCATTTAGATCGTGGTATTGATTTAGAACCCGGTGTTTTCTTTTGGCGCGATGGAAAACGAGATGCAACAGATCAAATCATTTCAACAGGCGCTTTTGAATTAAAACACGGACTGGATCAGCTTCCCATGATTGATCGAGAATTGACGAAATGGCGGCTTTACTCTCGTGAAAATGGGAACTTCAAATATCTTCCTGGCGCTTATACCATGGTCGGACGAGATTGTTGGTGGGGACGCTGCACGTTTTGTTCTTGGACAACGACCTTCACCAATTTTCGTTGTCGCACTGCTCAACAACATGCCGATGAGATAGGTCATTTAATTGATTTAGGGATACGCGAAGTTTTTGATGATACGGGCACATTTCCAACGGGTGGCTGGTTAAAAGAATTCTGTAATGAAGTGATCCGACGAGGATATCATCGTAAAATAACCTTGGGTTGCAACATGATTCCTGGAGTGTTATCTCAAGAAGATTATGATCTCATGGGTAAAGCCAATTTTCGTTTTGTGCTTTATGGTTTGGAATCGGCCAATCAAACGACCTTAGATCGTAT
>CAYVFJ010000066.1:0-3663 GCA_964450905.1 uncultured Verrucomicrobiota bacterium | reverse complement strand
TTTTCTAGAAACAGACGTGATGATCGTCAGCCACAACATCCAGCCAGCGGATAAACCTAATAACAAATAAACACCGCCTAGCGGCCAAGAAAAAAGAGCCCAACAAAAGGGAGCCAATCCCAGGGCCAAGTTTGCCATGATTTGAATCCACCAGGAATGAGATTCGGGTGGTGATAAGGTCGTGGATGGTGAATAGGATGAATAATAAGAAAAAAAAATGACCGTGCCCCAAACCAACAAAAGACTGAGGGTCTGAAGAAATAAACTACCAAGGACGGATGGGGCGTTCCATAGAGCTAATTGTTGAATGGATCTCCACTGAGGAAGTTTTTGGGATAAGATCTGCTGTTGACGGTCTAAGATAGAAAACCATGAGCGTACCTTTGCGGAATCAGTTTGATCGCCCATGTCGTCGAGATAATACAAGAAACTTTGTTTCAACTCAGAAAAGCTAGGGTCGGCTTTCCACTTTTCTAAAAAAGATAAGAGAGAGTTTTTATGTTCATCTGTGAGCGTAGAAAAAAAGGATCGAATTCTTTCATCATTCAAATTGTTGGCTGAACGGCTTAACAAATCCATGAATTTCTCTTCTACATCAGAAAAATCTATTTTGAGATGGCGCCGATCCCAGTAGGGAACAATGGCCCGGCACGCCATTGCCCTGGCCATTGCGTAATCCGCAGGGGCCCACGCATTTTCCGCGATTTGAGCTGCAAGATTTAAATGAACCAGACTTAATTCCATTCCAGATTCAATATTATAATTTTGTAAAAGAGAACGCTCTTGAAGCGCAAGACCTCGGCTTAAAAAAGCGAATGGTCTTTCAAGAGAAAATCCCCAGATTCGTGGGGTTCCTGGAAAAATATTCCATGGATTGAATTCGTGCTGCCATAATTCGAGCTCGGATGGATTCAGTTCATTCAAACCTAAATGGAGGATCCTTGAAGACAATCCTTGTTTCAGGAGAAGAAAGGCCGCTTTGTCCTGACCTGAATAGAATAAGAGAAGGGATTCGGCGATATCAAAAAAAACATTTTCTGGCTGAACGGCGCGACCCTGCTGGATCAAGCTCGTGATCGATTGAACAAATTTTTTTCCTTGTTCTGTCGGCGTTTCGTTTGCAAAAAATTCGGGCAACTGTTTTAAAAGAAGTTGTAATAAAAAAATTTGGCGCGTCGGTGTCATTTCCCAATCCGCGCACCAGGTTTGGATGAGAGCAGGTTCGATGCCGTATTCCTTGATGCGAAACTCCATGCTTCGTGCTTGTTCTGCTAATTGAATGGGGATGAAACTCCGTTTATTTATTGGTCGGGAAGCTTTAAAACCTTCTTTTTTAGAAAGGCGATTCAACGGACGAATGAGCGCGTGAATTCCTGCGGACATGATTTGCCGGTACGACGGCCATTCTATCAACGCACAGACCATTGCCACGATTCCCACGAAAAACAGAATGATCATCTGTTTATGATTCAATCGAGTGACAGATTGAGCTGTCTGATCCATTAGGAGGCGACCGTAGCTGTAGAACTACTTTTTTCGGCTTGAATATAGGAGGAGTGAGAGGTTGTTTGGGATGGGACGATCAGTTGTGTTTTACAGCGTGGACAAGGGAAGCTGTAACCTATTCCCACACGATCGATCAAAAGACGAAGATGACATGTAGGACAATCAAAGGCGATGTCGTTTTCTCTTGAAATCGCATGGTTCTCAACATAGAGCCTTGGAGGATATCGATTTTTTATTTCAGTAGCCAATGATTTCCATAAAGAAAGGGTGGTAGAATGAAGTTTCCCGGAAGGGAATACGGACATGATGTAGAAAGCTCCGGCTGAAACGAGAAGGACATCATGCGACTCAAAACCGATGATTTGAAGATCGGTAGGCACAAGGTTTGTCTGTAGGATATCTTCCTGGATGTGACGCGTGGATTCGAATATTCCAGGGGCAAGGTAACTTAAAGAGGTTTGGTCGGTCGCGTATTCAACCTGTATTTTTCCGTTAAGCACAGTCAATAAACGGGCCGAGGCATTTGTCATTTTACAGATAGCCTCCAAGAGCTGTGAAACAGACGCAGGGGTATCCGTTGAAATCCCCAATGATTCCTGTAAATCTGGATTGAAAGAGGCGGACGTCTCGGGTTCAACCCATTGTTGAATGGTTTCCTTAGAAATTCCTTTGATTTTTAATAGCTGATCAAATTTAAAGATATGCATGATCTCCATGCGATATTCATAAAGATGATTGGCAAGAGAAGGATCCATGGAAAACACCTCCGAAAGAGTGCATGGGGTGCATTCATTAAAATCAAACGCGAGATCTTCAGGGCTTTCTGATTTCAAAATATCCATAGACTAGCAAGTACCAAAGCCTTGACCGAACGGCAAGCACGAATGTCATCTTGAACACAAAAGATTAACTTTTGGTTTCGACCACCTGAGCAGCCTGACGAAAGACTAATTTATCATTGGCAACATACACCATGATCATTTCGTTGGGATGAAGATTGCCACGAAGAAGTTCTTCGGCAAGAGGATCTTCCAAAGAATGTTCGATGGCGCGTCGTAATGGACGAGCGCCCAAAGCTGGATCATAACCTTTTTCCACGAGGAAATCTTTTGCTTCTTGAGATAATTCAATCAAAAGGTTGCGTTGTTGTTTAATACGCGACTGCACTTTTTTGACTTCGATATCCACAATCTTCAAAACATCTTCCTTGTTTAAGGCTCGGAAAACAATCATTTCATCCAAACGATTGATAAATTCAGGTTTAAAAAATTTCTTAGCCTCTTCTAAAATCTTCTCTTTCATTTTTTCGTAGGAACTATCGTTGGTGGATGCGCCAAACCCAAGGGAGGTTTGTTTTTGGAGTAGGTCCGCTCCAATATTTGAGGTGAGAATAAGAATCGTATTGCGAAAATCGACTTTACGACCTAGGGAATCGGTGACCTTGCCTTCTTCAAAAATTTGGAGAAGAATGTGAGCGATATCCGGGTGCGCTTTTTCAATTTCATCAAACAGCACCACGCAATAAGGACGACGCCGAACCTGTTCGGTCAGTTGACCTCCCTCTTCATAACCCACATAACCTGGAGGTGATCCGATCAATCTAGAGATATTAAATTTCTCCATATATTCCGACATATCAAATTGGAGAATGGCATCCCGATCGCCAAACATAATTTCGGCAATCGCTTTAGCAAGAAGAGTTTTCCCAACTCCCGTGGGACCAAGGAACAAGAAAGAGCCGATAGGACGCTTGGGATCTCGAAGGTCCGCTCGTGAACGGCGCAATACCTTGGACATCGAGCTAACCCCTTCTTCTTGTCCCACCACAATCATGCGCAATTCATTTTCCATGTTGAGAAGTTTTTCGGTATCTGTCTTTTCCATGCGTTTAAGTGGAATGCCTGTAATTTTGGAGACAACCGTCATGATATCTTCATCTGTGACAATCACCTCTTTTTCTTCTCGTTTGCTTTTCCATTCCACTGTTAATTTGTCGATTTTATCTCGTGCTTGTTTTTCCTGATCACGCAAAGAAGCTGCCTTCTCAAAATCTTGAGCTTTGATCGCTTTTTCTTTTTCCGCTTTAATATGGTCGATTTCTTTTTCGTGAGATTTGACTTCTGGGGGACGCGTCACTGCGGCAATTCGAGCGCGAGC
>CAYVFJ010000065.1:0-6949 GCA_964450905.1 uncultured Verrucomicrobiota bacterium | reverse complement strand
ATTGATTTATCGTCCGGGACAAGGTTGGGAGGTAGAAGGACAGGACCGGACCGAAGAAACTTCCAAACAACAGCTTGAAAAAGGGGAGCGCTACGAAAAAGAAGACAAACTGGAGGAAGCGTGCGGCACCTATCGGGCGTTGGTCAAAACATGGCCCCTTTCTCCAAACGCTCCAGAAGGGCAGTTCCGATTTGCCGTTATCTTATTCAATCTTTACGATTTTCAGAGTTCTTTTAAGGAATTTCAAAAATGTGTCGAAAAATATCCGGATACAGAGCATTTCAATGAGATCCTAAAATATCAATACGACATCGCGGATCTTTTTCTGAATGGCGAAAGACAAAAGCTATGGAAATTGCCCACTCTCCCATCCATGGAAAAAGCGGTGGAAATGTTTGAGCAAGTGATCAAAAACGGGCCCTACAGCAATATCGCTCCCATGTCCCAACTTAAAATTGGTTTTTCAAAAGAAAAACAGAAGCAATGGACCGAAGCAGTCAAAGCCTATCAAGAACTCATTCGGCGTTACCCCAAAAGCGATCTTGCGGATGACGCTCAATTCCAAATTGGCTACGCTTATATGCTTGCTGCCCGAGAAGCGGATTATGATCAAACAGCAACCAACCGGGCAATTACTGGATTTCAAGATTACATCACGAAGTATCCTAAAAGCGAAAAAATCTCTCAAGCACAGGAAAATATTGATCGATTAAAACTCGAACAAGCGCGTGGCCTGATGACGATTGCCGAGTTTTATGATCGAGATGAAAAATACGACGCGGCCCTCACCTACTACAACAGCGTCGTCCAGAAATATCCAGACTCTGAATTAGCAAAACAGGCATCCCTACGAGGGGACGAAATCAAAAAACATCTTCTAAAAACAGCCTCTCCTCATACCGATACCAACACTGTAAAGAACCCTCTTTTATGAAAACTCCATTTTTTGTGTTTCCTTTACTTCTCAGTGGAATCTTTTTTTCTGGTTGCGCTTCCTATCAGCTTGGAGCGATTCATGATCCTGGTTTTAAAACCATTTTTGTTGAGAACTTCAAAAGTGAAGTAGACGAGCCAGCGCTCGAAAATCTTGTGACCACTTCCGTGATTCAACAATTTCAAAAAGACGGGACCATAGAAGTGACGGATGCGGCTCATGCGGATGTGATTCTTCAAGGACGCATCGTTTCGTTCGAAATGTCGCCGATCCGTTATTCCCGAGCAAATGAATTAACTCCCACGGAAGCAAGCATGTCCATTGGGGTAAAGTATCACCTGACCAAACGTGGAGAGACCAAGCCTTACTCGGAAAGTAGCGCGACTGGAACCACCAGTTTTTTTATTGGAAATGATCTTCAAAGTGACAAACGCCAGGGCGTCCCATTGGCATCACAAAATTTAGGCCGTCAAATGGTTGCAGCGCTTGCAGATGGTTGGTAAAAAAGTCTTTTTCTTTGTCGATGCCTTTCTAACTTTTCCTAATTAAGGATGAGGAGCGGAGAGCGGGCGTTTCCCATTCATCAGATTGAGTAATCCTGGGTTTGCTTTAGGATGAATCAACTGACCCGTGCCATCACTTCCATCAGGTTTAAAACCGCTAAGGTGATTCACTTTCCAGACATGCCCATTTCCGCCGCCTTCATTTCCATTTCCACTGCCAGCTCCATTGCCCGAGCCCGATTTGATCCATGCCGAGAAAGCCCCCTGAAGATTGCCGGAACTGCCCTCTAAAATAAAAGTACCCAAACCCACGCTACCAACTCCGCCGCCAGAGCGCGCAAGTTTATCTACTACTACACTATGGCCAACAACAATTTCACCACCATTATCATCCCCACCCGGATTCGAAGAGATATCTCCTGGATTCCAAACAACAGTTTTTCCGTAGCCACCCGCCTGAATAATAAACTTTTCGGCAAACTCAGTACCCCAAAAGTCGAGCGTCGGAGCATCATAAGTACCACCACCGTTCTCTAGAAGATCTTTTAGACTTTGGATTAAAGATTCTTTAACCGTTCCTCCGGGAGTGCTCTCTGAGGAATCATCGGGACCGGGGTAACCACCACTAAACAATACAAAAATAATGATAATAGCACCTACAAGAGGAGCGAATCCTATATATTTATCTTTGTCTGCATTCGCTGCTACATTAGCCTCATCGTCTTTTGAATTAAATGGAGTGCCATCGGAATTTACAACATCCGCGAAAGCCGCCCTTTGCGGCATCGATACCAACACAACTGCTAAAGCTAAGAATATACTCATAAAGCTTGTGGAGAACTTGATCAACTTTCTAGAGCACGGAGATAAACTTTGTCCGTCGAGAGAGCTTTGGGCTCTCAATAATTTAAGGGGGGATATTGGATTTGTTTTCATGGAGTTAGATGGGTTCATGGTTTATAGGTCTGTAAATGATAGCCTATCATTTTTCTTTGTTCTTTAACATGTCAGAAGATCATCTTCTTTGATGTTGAGATGGAGTTTATACGAATCACACCGGCAGTCAATCTTTTTTTGCTATATTTTTTGTGGTCTATGACTAGCGGGATGAGTTATGGTACTCTCTGATTCTTCACTCAGAGTATGCAAAAGAAATTTCATCGCATCTTATTTTTATGGATCGTCGTTCTTTCCGGATTGGCCACCTGGCTATGGTTGCTCACCAAAGATCAAAAAGCAGAGATATTAGTTCTCCAGCAAAAGATTCAATCTCTTGAAAAGAAAGATTCTTTTCACAAAAATCCGACTTCATCTTTGCCTGATGACTTGACTCTTTCTCACGAGAAGATCGTCGATCAACCTAAACCACAGGGATCTATTGAGAAAAAAGAAAATATAAAATTGGATTCTCTCCCTTTCGATCAAATCATGAATGATCCGGAAGTTAAAGAAACCATGCGCTCTCAACGGCTCTATTCGTTACAGACCAAATACCGCGTGCTCCTGGATGAACTCCACTTAAATCCTCAGGAAAAAGAAGTTTTTTATAACGCGCTCATGGATCATCCAAAGAAAACAGCCGAAGAAGCGCTTCAAGCGATTCTTGGAAATGATCGGTTTGCAAAATATCAAGAATACAATCAATCTTTATCGGATCGAAAAATGACAGATTTATTTAGAAACCAACTTGCCTATACCCAAATGCCGCTTCAGGACAGTCAGTCCAAACAATTGCTTCAAGTTTTAAAAGAAGAAAGAGAAAAAATCTTGTCTTCACCTCAAAACAATCATCCGGATCTATCCGAAGAAAAGATCAACCAACAATTCCAATCTCAACAAGAAGTGTATCAACATATCATTGATCGCGCGGCTTCTTTTCTGAGTCCGGAACAGTTAGATATTTTAGCTTCCCATTACGAAAACCAACTTCGTCTTCAAGAAACAAGCACACGAATGGCCAACCAATTAATACGTCCAAAGTAATTCTTTTTATTTTCAACTTGAGTCTTGGTATTTACTCCTCCATGGGATGGCTATAAAAATAACGATCATGAAAGAAAAATCCATCACCAGTCTGGACTATTTGAAATTTGTCCTCGAACTTAAGTCTCGAATTCAATCGGCGCGCGTTTTAGCGGCACGAGCAGTGAATCGCGATTTGATTTTGCTCTATTGGGATATCGGACGAGGTATTGTAGAAAAGCAGAAAATGCTCGGCTGGGGAGAATCAGTGATTGACCGCATATCTTCTGATCTACATGCGGCATTTCCAGAATCGAGAGGCTTTTCTTCGCGCAACCTGCGCGACATGAAGCGCTTCTATCTTACTTATAAAGATTCCACATTTTGGCGACAGACTGCCGCCAAATTTGTCGTGGAAACAAAGATGAACGATTCAGAACTTCGGCGACAAGCTGTCGCCAAAATAGATGAAACAATGGGCGGTCAAGAACGATTTCTGCAACAGCTTGTCGCGGAAATTCCGTGGGGCCACCACCTGCTGATATTGAATAAGATTACTATTCCTGCTGCCCGCCTTTATTATCTTCGCGCCACGGTCCAGCTCGGATGGTCACGCAATGTGCTTCTCAATCAAATCAAGGCGCAGGCTTATGAGCGGGCAAAGGAAGAGAAAAAGACACATAATTTTCCAAATGTGCTGCCGGAATATTTAGCCGAACAAGCGGAGGAAACACTTAAGAGTTCCTATAACCTAGAATTCCTCGGTATCAGCCGCGAAATGCGGGAGCGAGAACTGGAAAATCGTTTGATTGAGAAATTGAAGGAGTTCATTCTGGAGTTGGGGTATGGTTTTTGTTTCATTGGTCGTCAATACCGACTGACATTGGAACAAAAAGAGTATTTTATTGATTTGCTGTTCTATCATCGTTTTCTCAAATCGCTTGTGGCAATTGAGTTGAAAGTTGGTCCATTCGAGCCGGAGTTTACTGGAAAAATGGATTTTTATTTAAACTTGTTGAATGCCAAAGAACGAGCGCCCGGTGACAATTCTTCTATTGGCATTATTCTCTGTGCGGAAAAGAATGACATTGAGGTGGAGTTTGCGCTGAAAACAAAGGCCAATCCCATCGGTGTGGCAAAGTATCAGCTTCAGCCACGACTACCCGCGAAGTTTAAAGGAAAACTGCCCTCAGAGAAACAACTCACAGAAATGGTGCGAGAAATTTTTCCGGAAAATCTACTGCATAAAAAGGAGACTCACCCATAAGCAACAAGCGATTTCTTCATTATGTCTTGGAAAAATATGACTTCTCAATCTTGCGTTTGCGATTTGCTTCGGCGTTCTCTAAAAAATAGCCGTGTGCATCATGCTTATTTATTCATGGGCGATGAATCGGAGACAGAAAAGGTTGCGCTCGCCTTTGCGAAGGCATTGAATTGCGAAAAAAATGATGGAGATTTTTGTGATTCTTGCGATTCTTGTCTTTCGGTCAACGGGGAGAAACATCCAGATATCCACATTCTGCGAGCCGAATCTAAATCTCGAAAGATATCCATTGATCAGGTGCGAAAGTTAGAACAATCCATTTTTTTAAAAGCGAGTTACGCGCGAACCAAGGTGGCTATGATTCATACCGCAGACCGCTTGGGAGCCGAAGCGCAAGATGCTTTTCTTAAGACTCTCGAAGAGCCGCCTCCTCAAACGGTGTTTTTATTACTTACAGATGAACCGCGGCAATTGAAAGAAACCGTTCTTTCCAGATGTTTGCCGATTCGTTTTGGAATGGCACAGAGAAAGGAAAAAACGGCCCACGAACAACAGTTGGAAGTTTGGTTGGAAGAATTTACAAATAAAAAGTCTCCGGAAAAATCGATCTTCCAGTCTTATCGAATGACTGGAAAGTTGTTGGGAACGTTTAAACAAATTCGCGACCAGAAACTTGAAGAGATGGAGAAGACATTGGAAGATGTTGCTTATGATGGACTGGAGCCTAGTCAACGTAAGAAATGGGAAGAACAATTAGAAGCACAAGCTCAAGCCGAATATTTGCATGAACGCAGTCGTCTTCTTAAAACCATGTTGGAATGGTATCATTCCAAACAAATCCATCCACGGAGCGTTGAAATTTTGGAGACGTTATCTCGTCGTTTAGCTTTGAATGTGAACGAATCTTTGGCTGTCGAAATAGCGATGTTGGAGTTCGAGAAATGAGGAAATTATTTTTCTCGATACTGATGGGCAATGGGAAATCTGCGACCGATGCCAAAGGCTTTGCTCGTCACTTTAAGACCCGGCGCAGCTTGGCGACGTTTATATTCGTTGATATCCATCTTACGAATCAGATTGTTGACAAGAGATGGATCAAAACCTTTCTTAACCAGTTCATGAACGGGTTGCTGTTGTTCCACATAAGCCATGAGGATCTGATCTAATATTTCGTAGGGCGGCAGAGTGTCCTGATCGATTTGATTGGGTTTGAGTTCTGCGGAAGGCGGTTTTGTGATTGAGTTTTCAGGGATCACCTGAGTTTTAAGACTGGTTAATTCGGGATGTTGATTGATCCATTTTGAGAGTTCATAAACCTGCATCTTAGATAAATCGGAGATCACAGCTAACCCGCCGCACATATCTCCGTAAAGAGTGCAGTAACCCGTGGCCAATTCACTTTTGTTGCCGGTGGTCATTAAGAGCGATCCAAATTTATTTGAGAGAGCCATCAGTAAAGCTCCGCGGATTCGAGATTGAAGATTTTCTTCAGTCGTATCTTCCTGTCGGCCTGAAAAAAGAGAAGCCAAAGCAGATCGAAAACAATCGACGATAGGTTGAACCAAGATGATCTCGAATCGAATGCCGAGATTTTGAGCTAGAACTCGAGCATCCACAACGCTGCCCTCGGATGAATAACGAGAAGGCATGGCTACTCCGAACACATTTTCTTTTCCAAGCGCGGCTGTAGCAATACAAGCGGTAAGCGCTGAATCAATTCCACCCGAAAGACCTAAGACGACCGATTTGAATCCACATTTGAACACATAATCATGCAATCCAATCTTAAGAGCATGAAATAAATCTTGAGAAGCGCTCGATCCTTGGCGCTCGATGCTTGAAACTTGGGAGAGATCCATCAAGATTAAATCTTCTTCAAACGCTTTACCTTGGGCAATGAGTTTTCCTTCCTTATTAAAAACCAAACTATTTCCATCGAAAATAAGTTCGTCATTGCCACCCACAGCATTGCAGTAAACGACAGTCAAATGGTCGTTACGCGCGATTGTTTCTAACATTCGATAACGAGTTTCTTCTTTTTTTAGATGCCAAGGAGAAGCTGAAATATTCAAAATCAGTTCCGCCCCTTGTGTTTTGAGTTCTCGAACAGGATCGCGACGGTATAATCGAGAAGACCAAAAATCTTCGTCATTCCATATATCTTCACAGATGGTGATTCCTATGGACTGATTGCATAGATGAATCGGAGCGGTCGACTTGCTCGGTTCAAAGTAACGATCTTCATCAAAGACATCGTAGGTTGGAAGAAGTGTTTTATGAATC
>CAYVFJ010000064.1:0-5378 GCA_964450905.1 uncultured Verrucomicrobiota bacterium | reverse complement strand
CGTTTTTGAGCTTAAAGAAAGACAATTAATCCAAAAAAAATGAACCATAACACCTAATCGCGTGTTCGCTACATCGGGAGAAACTCTTCATGAATCTGTAGTTTTTCTCAACCTTTTAACTACCCTTACCACACGCTCCACGATTTCTGGAATAACCTCTTTTTTCGAATCGTTTCCTAAAGAAAATCGCACGGTGGAACGAATGAGTTTTTCATCCACTCCCATGGCTTCAAGAACATGCGAAGGTTGCATCGATCCTACCATACAAGCTGATCCACTGGAAATCGCGATCCCTTCCAAATCCAATCCCATCAGAAGAGCTTCCCCATCGCAATTCGCAAAACTCACATTCAAGGTATTTCCAATTCGCTGAACGGGATGGCCATGACGATGAATCTCTGGAATTTTAGCTTCCAATTCTTTCCAAAGTTGCTCCGTTAAATCAAAAAGTCGACGGTTTTCTTGTTTCGCCTGTTGGGTCGTCATTTCAGCAGCGGCAGCCATTCCCACAATGCCAGCCACATTCTCCGTTCCTGCACGACGTTCATTTTCATGGGCGCCACCCAACTGAACTGGCTGAATCATCACCCCAGTTCGATCATAGAGAAATCCGATCCCTTTGGGTCCATAAAATTTATGGGCGGTAATAGAAAGTAGATCTGTCTTCCATTTTTCCACATGAACTTCTTCTTTTCCAAAACTTTGAATCGCATCACAATGAAAAAGAACTCCTCGTTCCCGACAAAGTTCTCCAATTTTTTGAATGGGATGACATACTCCGGTTTCATTATTTGCAGACATGATTGAAACTAAAATCGTTTTGGAAGAAATCGATCGAGCCAAAAGATCGAGATCCATCAACCCCTGATGATCTACGGGAAGATACCTGATCTGATAACCCGCTGTTTCCAACCGTTGACACGGATGCAGAACAGCATGATGTTCTGTGGCACAAGTAATGACATGTCGTCCTTGATCTCGTCGAGCATGGGCCACACCGAAAATGGCAAGATTATTTGATTCGGTGCCACCGGAGGTAAAGATGATCTCCTTAGATTGAGCTCCAATCTGTTGAGCTAGCTTTTCTCTCGCATCGTCAATGGCAGAACGTGTGGCACGACCAAATGAATGAATGCTAGAAGGATTACCAAAATTTTCCTCCAGATAAGGTCTCATGGCTTTTATCGCCTCCGGATGAATCGGAGTGGTGGCGTTGTAATCCAAATAAAATCGCATACAGATTAAATCTGAAAGTCATGAGAGGATGGATCAGATAATGTCTTCTTTTTTGGGATGATCTTAATCCCTGTTTCCTCAGGAATAACCAAGGAATCCGGTGGCACAGAGTGGGTTAAAAAAACGTTCGCCGCAATCGTTGATCCCGCGCCCACCGTTGTTTCCCCTCCCAAAATAGTGGTATTCGCATAAATGGTCACATCATCTTCCACGGTTGGATGTCGTTTGGCTCCTGCAAAACTTTTCTGAACGCTTTTGGCTACCAGAGAAACTCCTTGATACATTTTGACATGCGCCCCAATGACAGCGGTCTCGCCCACAACCACCCCCGTCCCATGATCAATATAAAAACTGGGGCCGATTTGAGCTCCCGGATGAATATCAATACCCGTGCGCGAATGTGCCCATTCAGTCATGATCCGAGGAATCAGGATCACATGACTTCTATAAAGAAGATGAGCCATCCGCTGAACGGATAAAGCTTCCAAATAAGGATAAGCCAAAATAATTTCATCACGACTCACCGCGGCCGGATCCCCTTCATAAGCAGCTTCAACATCCAACGCCAATTGACGGCGTACATCAGGAAGTTTCTTCAGAAAATGGTCCGTCACTTGTTTTGCATCTGTCGCGAAATGAGTTTCATCGGAAGTTTTCTGAGAAAGCGCATAGGCATATTCTAAACTCTTTTGGATTTCCGTCCTTAAACGCTCAGAAACCGAAGTTAAGATTTGTGAAACAAAAAAGAGCGCTTGATCCGAACGCATCGCTGTTCGATCATAATAACCTGGAAAAATAATCCTCAATAGATCACGAAGAATTTCCGCAATCGCTTCTCGTGAAGGAAGATTCACTCCATCCAAATGGTTGATGCCTCCTACCTCACGATAAGATTTCAGAATGCTTTCTACAAGTTTAGGATCTGCCATATCTAAATCTTTATTTAAAAGAACCAGGATAATTGATAGCTTAAGAGAAGTAAAACCCTAAGCGCGCATGCCACTCCACTCCCTCTACCAGCTTCATTTTTCAAAGTCATTATGTTTCATCATGATATCTGTCCTGTCAGTCATAGCGCCATTTTTTGTGATGGCTCAAACAACGAACATCATCCCCTCTGTTTCCGCCCCAGCTTCTCCTGAACGGCTTGAGCAAGTTCAGATAGATCTCGGCAACGGTTTTTATTCGCGTGAATTCTATGATCTCGCAATCGTTGAATATCGCAAATACCTCGAATGGTTTCCTGCAGGCACTGCCGTTGAAGAAGCGATGTATCGAGTCGCGGATTGCCTCCGTGAAATGAATAAAAAAGAGGCTGCCTATGAACAATATCTTTCCACGCAAAAAGCTTTTCCAAAGGGAAAATTTTTTGCTCGTGCCAGCTTTCGAATTGGCGAAAGGAATTGGGATGAGAGTCGTTATCAAGAGGCGCTTAAAAAATTTACGGAGGCAGTAGAAAATGCGGAAAGTTTGGGAACACGCTTAACCGCGCGATTTTATCAGGTCCGCGTCCTGATCCAACTTCATCAAGATTTAGAGGCCATTCCTCTCCTTCAGGAGTTGGCTCAAACTGAAAAACAAAATCCGTACCGTGGGTTTGCTCTTCTAGAGCTGGCCAGACTTACAGAAAACTCAGGGCAAGAAAGCGAAGCCTGCATTCTTTATGCACAGGTTTTAAACACAGATGTTTCGTCCGCTTTAAAAACAGAAGCAGGCGCTAAAGCGGGTCTGATTGAAATGAAATCTCATCGCTGGAAAGCGGCTACCGATCTTTTTGAAAAAGTTCGAAAGCTGGATGTTTCTGGTGATTGGATTTCATTTGTAAATCTTAATCTCGCCAGAGCCTATTATCAAAATGATCAGTATGGCTCTGCTCTTCATCTTCTTTCGGACCCAAAAAATTGTTTTCCAAAAAATTCAGAGACAGAACAAATCCTTCTTCAAGCCCATTCACTTCGGCAACTTAAAAAATATAAAGAAGCCATTCGACAATATGATCTTTTCCTAAAAAATAATCCAACGCACCCCTCTGCAGAAAGCGTTGCTTATGAAAGATTGATTTGTCTTCTCACCATTCAATCCGATTCTTGGGATTCTGAGGCCGTTGTTTTTTTAAAAGCTTATCCTCATGCCGAAAATGCTTCACGAATCCTTTACCTACAAGCAGATCAAGCCTTTCAGAAAAGAAATTACGCAAAGGCCGCCTCTCTCTATGCTTCGATCCCTCTTACTCAAAATCATCCTATCGATCCTTCACTGATTCCAGAAATTCTTTACCGTCATAGTGGGTGTCTGATGCAACTCACTCGCTACGATCAAGCCTTGCCTCTTCTGAATGAATTTCTTCAACGTTTTCCAAAGCACACGGACTTCGCTTCAGCCCTCTTTCAACGCGGTTTGGCGGAGCAATCATTGAAAAAAAATGAGGCAGCAACTAAAACCTTCAAAGAATTTATTGAACATTACCCTAAAGCGCCTGAGAGAGAAACTGCTTTGTATCGTCTCGCTCTGTTGCATGGCGAACTTAAACAATACTCAGCCATGCGTTCAGTTTTTCAAAAACTAACAAAAGAATATCCTAAAACCACTTTTTCAGATGACGCTTCCTACTGGACCGGCTGGAGTTACTTTGAAGAAAAGAAATATACGGAGTGTCTGCCCCATCTTCAACAAGCGCGAAAAGCCAATTCTTCTGAATACAGTTCCGAGTCCACTTCACGAATCATTCTGGCAAACTATCATCTGAAACAGCGTCCAGCATTGCTCAAAGAAATAAATTCTTTGCCTGCCAACGATCCACCTCTTGCTCCGGAAATTTATGATTGGGTTGCTCAACAAAGCGCCAAAGAAAAAGATCATGCGTCCTCAGAAAAATACTTTCGAAAGCTCGCCGACCATCCCCAAGCCTCAGAATGGCGTCAACCAGCTCGATGGGGATTAGCAGCTAGCCTTGCCGCGCAATCCAAATGGAAACAAGCGATTGAAGTCTGGGAAACTTATCAAAAAGAATATCCTGCTCCTTCTGAAATCATTGCAACCAAACTTGAATTATCTCGTGCTTACGCGGCGCTTAAAGAATTCGTTCGTGCTCAAAAAATGGCGGAAGAAATTCTACAACTTCAGCCCGAAGGAAAAACCAACGCCGAAGCGCGCCTGATTTTAGGTGACATCATGGCCGCTCAAAAAAAACACGCGGACGCAGCTAAATATTATCTCAGCGTGGCCATCCTTTATGATGATCCAGAAATCACCCCCCATTCTCTGAGCCGCGCCATTCAATCCTTTGAGGCAGCAGGCGATACCCACCAGGTCGCGCGATTAAAAGAAGAATTAAAAACCAAATATCCAAAGTTCAAAACTCCATAATCGCCTTATTTTTTGAAGCGATTATAATCTCGAATCGCTTCAAATGTAAAAGTAAAACTGAACGTCTCGTTACGATGCCAAAAAGAACCAAGATTCTATCCCGAGAACATTTTGATGGATCCGCTGGATTTGTTAATAAAGATGATCGGAGGATGCTGTGGATGGAAGCGCCGGCATTGCCGAAGTTAAAGTTCGCGCCTGGATTATGCTGTTTGAAACTGGAATTCTTTTAAATCTACTTTGGAGGTTCTTTTGGAGAGATGTAAAATTTCAACACCAACCACTTGGTTTTTATCGTTAAAATCTAGAACAACTCCCGGCGAAACCTCCTCCGAATCGATAATATTGGATTCATCCAATCTCAAATAAAGAGCATCCGCTTGTTGATCTACTTTAAGTTTCATAATTTTCCTTTCATCGTTCGATCAAAATAAACCGTAACCACTCTTAGTGGCTCTATCTCCTTGCTACATACCACACGTAGTACGCGATAGCCATACTCATCTATGATTCCTAAATAATGTTCTAATTCATCATCAAGAGGATCATCTTCAATTTTCTTTGGATGGATTAACGCGCGTTCCAACCATTCCATCCTGATTTTACGCTCTTCTAAAACATCTTTAGCATGTTGAGTTAATAGATAATTCATTTTAACACTTGGATCATGATCTCTGTTACGATGGCTGACAATAAAATTTTGAACAAGATTTTTTTCCTTTGATCACCTCTCGAATCACTTCCCATTTGAAGTCATCCGTATACTGCGCATTCGT
>CAYVFJ010000063.1:0-3792 GCA_964450905.1 uncultured Verrucomicrobiota bacterium | reverse complement strand
GAATATTCATATAAGAATCAGTGTTTGTAGTCTATGCCATACGTCCTTCGTGGAGAAGGCTCCTTATCACACCCTTCTTACGAACGATGCTTCCCTCTATCAACGAATGGATTTATGTCGTGCTTGCTGGAAAACATACGGAAGCACATTGCTCAAGGACAAATTCACATTAGTTTCCTGTTGGCGCGGGATCTATGAGTTCCCTTTACCACCGCCCATAGATCCTTTGCCCAAAGAAGATGCAGAATCGATTCTTCGTAAAATGTTGGAGCGGAATGATCCTTATGAAAAGGAAGCGCGATATATTTTGGCGATCATGCTTGAACGAAAGAAAATTCTTAAACATCGTGAAACTCAAAAGGCGGAAGATAAGCTTTTGATTTATGAACATTTGAAAACAGGCGAAGTCTTCGTGATTACAGATCCTCAACTTCGATTGGATCAATTATCGGAAGTTCAAAGGAAAGTTTCCGCCATGCTTCAGTCAAGGGATGAAACGTAGATATTTTTTGGAATTATTTGGGGTGCTCTTTTTATGTGGAGCAGCTCTCTCCTTCTTTCTCGATAAAGCTTATCACATCGATGACGCTCTTTTTTTAGCTTCCGCGGATCATATCCAAAAAGATCCTCTGCATCCTTATGCTTTTGAAATCAATTGGTTTGGTCGGCCTGAAAGCATGTGGGCAGCCACGAAAAATCCACCCTTTGGATCTTATTTTCTTGCGGCTCTGAAATTTGTGGGTATTCAGTCCGAACAAAATCAACATCTTATTTTTATCTTGGCCAGTTTATTTTCGTTGGCATTTGCTTACCATATTTCTAAGGGCTTTTGTTCGAATCCATTTTGGGTATCGTTATCGATGTTGGGAACACCGGTCTTTTTTGTAAGCGCAACGAATCTGATGCCGGATTTGCTTCTTCTCGCTTTGATGTTGGGCTCTCTCTATTTTTGGATGCGTGGCGAGCTTTCAAATTCGAAATTATATTTTCTTTGCTCAGCCGTGCTTGCTTCTCTTGCCGTGTGGACGAAATACTTTGCGGTGATTCTTTTCGTGCTATTGCCGATGTTGACCTGGATGATTCGACGTAGGATAGGCAAACATTTTTGGGTTCTTCTATTGCCGTTCTTGACTTTATTTTTATGGAACATTCATTCTTACGAAGAGACTGGATGCTTTCATATTCTGGGAACAGCCCAGTATTCTTTGGAAAATGCATGGGCCAACCGGATTCAGAATATAGGAGTGACAGCGGCCTTTTTGGGAGGAGGATTTTGGTTTCCGATTATTTTGCTTCCATTTTGTCTTTGTCGAATCCGGATCCGTCCCTGTTTGTCTCTGATGCTGATGACGATTATTCTTGGATTCACTGTTTGGAAAGCTATTCCGGAGGAAGCCATGGGCCAAGGGAAGATTCTTTTAGAATGGTTGTTCATGACTTTCTCGGCACTCGTTTTATTGGCTCTGTTAACTGGACATCATTTTCATTCTACCCCTCGCACTTGGATTCAGAATCTATCACAACTTCATGTTCGTGAGGATATCTTTTTATGGAGTTGGTTTGTTGGGGTTATGATTTTTGTTTGTTTTTTTAATTGGACAATTTCCGCGCGTGTATTACTTCCAGGACTACTCCCACTCCTGATTCTTACAACAAGAAAATTTGAAAGGATCTATCCATCAAGCTCTCTTTTCAACAAATTACGTTGGTTTTCTCCTGTGGCGGGATTGTTTTTCTCGATGATGCTTGCGACGGTTGATGCCAGGCAAGCCCATGCAAGTCGTGCGATTGCTGAAGAGATCCATCAAAAATACAACACGTCTCTTGTCAAAATATATTTCGCAGGCCATTGGGGATTGCAATATTACATGGAACACAGAGGTTTTTCTGCTTTAGACTACGACCGACTTCATATCCTTGAAAAAGAGGATCTCATCCTTTTTCCGGTGATCAGCAGAACGAACATTCATCCTGTGCCTGGGTATACCAAAGTGACATTCAAACATCGGTTCATCAATTCTCTCGGGTACGCTTGTATGGCGCGGATGGATCAAGCTGGATTTTACAGCTCAAAGTGGGGGATTCTGCCCTTTGGTTTATCTCAAACTCCGCTCGAAACATTTGTGTTGATGAACGTGCCACCAAAAAACTCATCCGACCAGAATATGAAGAATTTCGGAGAAGAAAATGACTAAATGAGGCTTGCAGCTTGCGGTTTGTAGCTATAATGTGCCATACCTTACCTCATTAAATGACATCACTAAAAACTTATGTTTTCTGAATTTTTAAATTTTCTGGCTATGGCTCCCTCCCAACCGGGACAAGATCCCACACGTAATCTTATTGGAATGATGGGCCCCATGATTCTTATTGTGGTGGTCTTCTATCTCATCGCTATTCGTCCCCAACAAAAACAACAAAAGGAACTTAAAAAAATGCTCGATGCCTTAAAAGTAGGCGATCGCGTTCTTACCACAGGCGGTATTTATGGAATCGTCAGTCAGGTCAAAGAAAAAAGTGTGACTGTAAAAATCGCTGAAAATACTAAAGTAGAAATGCTTCGCTCAGGTATCCAACAAGTTCTTCCAAACGAATCCAAAGAAGAAAAGAACCCTTAATTCTTAATTCTATCATGAATCGTCCCCTCTTTAAACGTTTTTTAATTGTTTTGGCAATTCTTGGAGTGGCTGTTTACCATCTCTGTCCCATCGATAAAGCCGTCAAACTAGGGCTAGATCTCCAGGGAGGCACCTCTTACACCCTCGAGCTGGATCTTTCAGGACTGGACAAGTTTCGTCATTCAGGAGCCATAGACAAGGCCATTGAAATTTTAAATAAACGTGTCAACCGTTATGGAGTTGCTGAACCCATCATCCAGCCTTCTGGTGAGAATCGGATTATCGTTCAAATCCCCGGGTTAGAAGAAAAAGATATGGCAAGCGCCCGATCCCAACTGGATCGTGTGGCTTATCTCGAATTTCGCATGGTTCACCCACAAAACCCGTCGGAATTGGCTAAAATAAAATCTTCGCGTCTCGGAATTTTACCTCCCGGTTATGATTTAATGCCCATGGAAGAAAAGAAAATGGGAAACGTTGTTAGACAAGAGGAACTATTGATCAAGAAAAAATCTGAGCTTACAGGCAAACACCTGAAAAGAGCAGCCGTCACTCGAGGAGCAACCGGTGAATTTGAAGTTTTATTTGAACTGGATAGTGAAGGCGGCGAAATCTTCCGAAAACTTACCAAAGAAAATATTGGCAATCGTCTTGCCATTATTCTCGATAAAAAACTTATTTCCGCACCTTCGATCAACAGTGAAATTGGGAATCGCGGGAGCATTACTGGTAACTTTGATCAACGTGAAGCTTTTGATCTTGCCAATGCTTTGGAAAATCCCCTTGAAACGCCGGTTAAAATTCTAGAAGAACGCAGGGTGGATGCATCCCTTGGAGAAGACTCTATTAAAAGCGGTCTCGCAGCAGGCGTGGCTGGGCTTTCTCTGATCGTGCTTTTTATGGCTATATACTATCTACGAGCTGGGATAGTGGCTAACATGGCGCTCTTCATTAATATTATTTTGCTCTTTAGCGTTCTAGCCATTTTTAAGTCGACACTAACTCTCCCGGGTATCGCAGGAATTATTTTAACGGTGGGTATCGCTGTCGATGCCAATGTGCTGATTTACGAACGAATCCGTGAGGAATTACGAAAAGGCAAGCCTCTTCATGCTGCCTTAAATGCCGGATATGATCGGGCTTTTGGAACGATTATCGACGCGAATGTCACGAC
>CAYVFJ010000062.1:0-3452 GCA_964450905.1 uncultured Verrucomicrobiota bacterium | reverse complement strand
TTCTCTTGGCTTGCATCGGGACGATTATCTGATGCATAAACAACAGAATGTTTGAATATCAAAAGACCATTAAAAAAGCGGTGAACATTTCCGGATGGGGACTGCATACGGGCGCTCCGGCTAAACTTATCTTTCAACCTTCACCGGCTAATTTTGGGATTCGTTTTTCGCGGATCGATTTGCCAGGTCGTCCTACCATTTCTGCGTTAGTCGAAAATGTCAAAGAAACCCAGCGCGGAACAACCCTGGAACAAGAGGGAATATCTGTTCATACAGTTGAACACGTTCTCGCCGCGCTTACGGGCATGGGCATTGATAATTGTTTGGTTGAGCTCGAAGGACCTGAGCCTCCTATTTTAGATGGAAGCGCGCGTGAGTTTGTTGAAGCCTTATCTTCGGGAGGAATTGAAAGCCTGAAGGCCAAACGTCAAATCTTTGTTCCAGAAGCGCCTGTTTTTTATCAGCATGATGGAACGTCCATCGTGATTCTTCCCTCGGATAAACTGCGTATTTCCTGCACCATCCAATTTCCAAATCAATGTTTGGAGAGTCAGCATTTAACTTTAGATATGGACGACGGAGTTTTTGCTCGTGAAGTAGCTTCCGCTCGCACCTTTTGTTTCTACGAAGAAGTAAAGCCACTCATGGATGCAGGTTTGATTAAGGGAGGCAGTCTAGAATGCGCGGTGGTGATCAAGGAAGATGAGATTTTGAGCAAGGAAGCCCTTCGTTTTCGCGATGAATTCGTGCGCCATAAGATCCTGGATATTTTGGGTGATATCACTTTGTTAGGACAACCCATTCAAGGACATATTATTGCGGTGCGCCCAGGGCATGCGGCCAATGTGGCTTTGACTAAAAAACTTTATGCGATTGTGAAGAAAAAACGCGGTGCGAAGAAGTATCTGGCAGAAGGCGCTACCTATGAACAAATGGATATTGTGGAACTATTAAATATTCTTCCTCATCGTTATCCTTTTATCATGGTGGATCGCATTCTTAAAATGGAAGGGTTGACGATTGTAGGAGTGAAAAATGTAACGATCAATGAACCTTACTTCCAAGGGCATTTTCCTGGACATCCCGTGATGCCAGGAGTTTTACAATTAGAAGCCATGGCTCAAGTGGCAGGGATTCTCATGCTCAAGAAAGGCGAAAACGATCGTCATATTGCTTACTTTATGAGCGCGGACAAAGTTAAGTTT
Organism: uncultured Verrucomicrobiota bacterium; assembly: GCA_964450905.1. Taxonomy (GTDB): domain Bacteria; phylum Verrucomicrobiota; class Verrucomicrobiia; order JABWAM01; family JABWAM01; genus CAYVFJ01. The sequence continues at coordinate 2,247 of CAYVFJ010000062.1, read as the reverse complement.
CGTAAACCCGTCATACCCGGAGACACCCTTTTTATTGAAGTGGAAGTCACCAAAGCTAGAGGAAATAAGATTGCCAAAGCTCAAGGACGGATTCTGGTCGACAACGAAATTGTAAGTGAAGCTGAGTTGATGTTTTCGATTATCAATCGAGATAAAGAAAATGATTCATAAAACAGCCATCGTTCATCGAAATGCAGAAATTCCCGAGGATTGTGAGATAGGTCCCTATTGCGTCATTGGTGAAGAGGTTAGATTAGGATCAAAATGTCATTTGTATTCACATGTGGTGATCGAAGGGCCTGCTAAAATCGGAAGAGAAAATTGTTTCTTTCCCTTTTGTTCCATCGGACAAAAAACTCAGGATCTAAAGTATCAAGGAGAACCTACCCATCTTGAAATAGGCAGTCATAATACTTTTCGTGAATACGTGACAATCAATCGCGCCACAGGTAAAGGCGATAAAACCGTTGTAGGAAATCACAACGCCATTCTGGCTTATTCTCATATTGCGCATGATTGTGTTCTGGGGGATCATATTGTGGTCTCTAACTGCGGTACGTTCGCGGGACACGTCACCATTGAAGATCATGCAATTATCGGTGGATTGACCGCGGTGCATCAGTTTTGTCGGATTGGGAAAATGGCGATTACCGGAGGATGCTCGAAAGTGGTTCAAGATATTCCACCTTTTATGATGGCCGACGGAAATCCGGCTGAGGTGCGCACGGTCAACAAAGTGGGTCTTGAGCGAAATGGAATTTCCGAAACTGTCCAAAAATATTTACGCGATGCTTTTAAACTTCTCTACCGTCAAAGCGGTCTAAATATCGGAGATGCCGTTGCTAAAATTCGTAAAGACCTTCCCTCAGACCAGGAATTGGATTATCTCTGCCATTTTGTTGAAAAAAGTGAACGCGGAATTAGCCGGTAAGCAAAAGCTTCCTGACCGCAGCTTCTACGTCCAGTTGACGCAAGAGACTTTCGCCAACTAAAATGGCATGTGCCCCGTAATCACGAATTCGTTGAACATCGTTTGAAGTATGAATTCCGCTCTCGCTGACAATGATCCTATCGTTGGGAATTTTAGGAGCTAGTTTTTCAGTGGTTTTTAGGTCTACTTGAAAGGTTTGAAGATTGCGATTGTTGATTCCAATGATGGGCGCGTTGACTTCCAATGCGACATCCAATTCTCGTTCATCATGGACTTCCATCAAAACATCTAATTCTGCTTCCTGAGCTACCTTCATAAGATGAAGCAGTTTTTCTGTGCTTAAAGCGGCTACAATCAGAAGGATCGCGTCTGCTTCAACAAGTCGTGCTTCCCAAACTTGATATTCATCCAAGATAAAATCCTTGCGAAGACATGGAAGAGAGGTCACCGAGCGAGCTTGTGGGATGTGCTCTAAATGGCCCTGAAAAAAATGTTGATCGGTCAAAATCGAAAGCGCGTGGGCGCCTCCTTTTTCATAGGCACGAGCAAGAGAACTGGGTTGAAAATCTTCGCGAATCATTCCCGCGGATGGGGATGCCTTTTTAATTTCTGCAATGAGAGTAACTCCATCTTTTTGTTTGATCGCTTTTGAAAAAGAACGAGGATTTAAACGAGAAGAAATTTTTTCTCGAAGTTTAACGAGATTTAATTCCTGGATTCTCTCTTGAATCTCTCGATGTTTATAAGCCAGGATTTTTTCTAAGTAATTCACGGGATGTAGCTACGATGGAAGCATGAATCATGGTTTAAATCAGGAACAACTTCAAATTTAAAAATGCGAACACGCGGTTGGTTTATTCTTTAGGCGTTGTGACTTGCCTGCTTGCCATTCCATTCATTATAATCGCACGACTAAGTTCTCATCCATGTTATCCAAAACAAATCCAAAATCAAAGCCGTCCTCACGCCCTTCCATGGGATTAGGTCGCGGTCTTACAGATATTATTTCTCAAGGAACACGTTCGATCGTTCCCCCTGCTCCAGCAATTGTAGAAACCCAGGTTCGTCTGATTCCACTTTTACAGATCGTGCCTAACCCCAGACAACCACGATTGCATTTTGTGGAAGAACCGTTGGATGAATTAGTCCTGTCCATCCGGGAACATGGAGTTCTTCAGCCGATTGCGGTTCGTCAACAAAATAACCAATTCGAAATTATTGCCGGGGAACGAAGATTTCGTGCCTGTCAGAAAGCAGGTCTTACATCCATCCCGGCTATTGTCAAAAATGTTTCGGATGTGGAAGCCTACGAATTG
>CAYVFJ010000061.1:0-3800 GCA_964450905.1 uncultured Verrucomicrobiota bacterium | reverse complement strand
AAGGGATGTTCCAATGAATCGCATCGAATGATCGTGGGACGCAAATAAAGCGCGCCATCCTTCTGGACTAAACGTGAACCCTGACGATATTTTGCTGTGACATCTTCGGCTCCAGATATTTTTAATCCTTCTTCGATCGTATTTTCTATAGATTCGGCCACTTTCGAGTTGGCAAAACTTGCAAGTATCGCTTGTTCATCTTCAGGAGATAAAGGCTGAATAGACCCCAGTTTCTGAGCAAGGGCATCTGCAATTTCTCTTGCGTATTTTGGAACCACGATCGCTGAGGCATTGATACAACTGCGTCCACCGTTATCGACGATTGAAGAAATCATCATATCTAAGAAATCTGGCCAGCGATCGATTTCATCTTCTCCAATAAGAATTTTACTATAACCAGGCCCGTGAATTTGAATCGACGGATTGTTGGCATAACGTTCTGTGACGCTTTTATCTCCAAAAATGAAAGCTCGCCCACATGATTTTAAAATTTCTTCAGCGCCTTCATGATCCGTAGGATAAAATCCAAAAGCTTCCGACGGACAACCTGCGGCAATCAATGCTTGAATGAGTCGATAGGATGTCCATGGTTCTTCACGTCCCGGCTTGATGATCACCGGTATCTTAAGTGGAATCGCTGGCAACCAGAGTGAGTTCACAGCCGGTGAATTGCTTGGCATAATCACGCCTAAAGATTCAGTTATCGCATAATAACTCATTAAAAGATCATTTTGTTTTCCCATCCCGTCATCGATGATTTTCAAATCTAATCCACGTGTCAGACTACCTAAAACAGAAGACATCCGAATAAGAGCTGAATGGATTTTAGCCATGTTACGACGAATCATTACATGAGGCAGTCCAGACGAAGCCGAAAGCATTTCTATATAATTTTGTGGAGATTGCTTCTGATCACCCAACGGTAAATTCTCTTTAAGGAAAAGCTCCCCTGCCCTCGCGCATATCTCGATCAGTTGCGTGCAAGAAAATTTCTTTAAAACTGATCGCGCCTGATCCACGCGAACTAAATCTTTACGAATCAGACCTGCATGAACTTGGCTTATTTGGGCTAATGAAATTCCTGTACGATAATCGGTGATATCGATTTTATCGAGGCTCTCGTAGAATTTCCCAAATCGTAATGCTGGAATATGAGGAAGAGACATGAATGATAAAAACAGTTAAAGTGTTATTCCATATGGAATGGTTATGAAAATAAAACTGAACAATAAGGCATATCAAATTTCTTTTAGATCAAACTTCACCGGCCAATTCTAAAATAGTCTTTCCTAAGTTTGGACGGATATAAAGCCCTGACTTGGCCAAATCTTCTAAAAGGGGTTTGATCTTTTGTAAAAGCCCCCTCTTTTTTGCTAGAAGAAGAATGCCCATCGTTCCACGAACATGGATATTAAACATTTGAGCACATTTGCGGGCAGCTTGATCATCCACAATCACTTCATTGCCTGAATTTAAATATGCCCATGCGATAACTTCACTTTCGCCTGCACCTAAATCCCAGGCAGAAATAACTGGAGGAACAACGATTCCCTTCTTTATAAATTTAAAACCGGTTTGTTCTAACCAAATCCGAGCAGGGTCATTAGAGGACCCCCCATTTATTTCGGTTGCTACACCTTCAAGAATAACTATCTGAGGATTTAATCGAGCCAACAGCTCAATGTTCGAGATTTTTCCGAGAACAATGAGTGGAGATGAGTTGATCACCCATTTCCTATTCACGAGATAATTCTTCTGCTAATTCAGTTGAGGTCGTTTGAAAAGGAGAGACCTGCATTTGAGAAAGTTTTTCGAGAAATTCTTCACGGCTTATTCCTGCTATTTCAGAAGCTTTAGATTGAGAAATCATTCCTAATTCATACCATTTCACAATAGCGGCCAACCGCATTTTTTGGACGAAATCTTTCGGCTCGGTACGCAAAACAGAAAAAGCTGTCTCCGGCAAATCCAATGTAATTTGAATAGTCATTCTTTAATCTCTCTAACCAAAAGTAGCACAAAACAAAAAAAAACCAAGCGAGATGTTTACTTTCATCCTCTATTTTTTGCCGTTCTTTTATTCAATAAACCCCTTCCACCACTTTCTTTTCTAACATTCCAAATGGACGAACATTCTGAACGCCATCCCATGGATAAAGTTTACAGGGCGGACAGCGAATCGCTTCGTCTCGTTCAAGTAATCTTGGCATAAAAAACTCCTTGGTTAATGTGGTCAATTCAATCCGTCCCCATTGTCCATATTCAACAATCTTTTCGGTATCTTTAGGATCTATCACTCGTAAAAGACCACGAGGTTGCGGCGCGTAATAAGTAATATTCCATTGATCTTCAGGCTCTAAAGGTTTGCTGCAAGCCAATCCCATCAGCGTATTTCCGTAGGTTGGAACAAAGGCAACACGATTTTCCAAGACTTCTTCGGTCAAAAATCGAACCATTTGTGCCGTCATGGATGTTCCTCCACAAAAAACTCCTTTGATGTCAGCATCCGGAATATCGATTTTTTCGCTTAAAGCTTCAAGAAGTTTGGGTGTTGTAAAAAGACAATGAATTCCTTGGCGATGTTTTAAAATGGTTACGGCTTGATCCATCACATGATCTTTATATTCATTCGCCAGATCATATTTCTTTTGAGCGAGAAGTTTAACGACCCACCGAGGATCCAGATCAACATGATAACATGAACCACCCCGAACATGCGCCAGATGTTCAATCGTAAGCCGCAAGCGACGTGGGCCTGTCGGCCCTAGCATCAACCACTTTGATCCAAGAGGAAAAGCTTTTTCATCTAAAGTCTTCGAAAACTCTGTGTAATCAATAAGATGATCCTCCCAACTAATCCGTTGTTTGGGCATCCCCGTTGTTCCGCCTGTCTCAAAAATAATAAACGGACGATTTTGATATGCCCGAGGAATCCATCGTTCATTGGGCTCGTCTCTTAACCAATCATCTTGAAAATGCGGGAACCGATTTAAATCATCGATCGTCTTGATTTTATCAATCGGATTCCATCCTTGTTTTTTTGCCCAATCCAACCAAAAAGGGGTTCCCGTCTCAGGAGAAAAATGCCATTGAACGATTTCACAGAGATGGGCATTAAGAACTTTGGTTGCAAGATGGATCGCTTGATGGTTCATTTTTATCTTTATGAAGCCTCGGGCATCCGCACCAAAAGAAGACAGGACGCCCGCGGTTACAATGAATTAATCAGAATCTTCCTTTTCTTTCAATTCCACTGGCCATGCAAATTTAACCAGGAGATACATCACACCCGCAGCAACTAAAGAATATCCCACGTGATAAGCTAACCCAATAGGAATAAAACCAAAAATAAGAGGACGGTAATCGTTCCAATTCCAAAAATCTTGATGAAGAAGATAAACAATAAAAACAAGGAGAAATAATAAAATTTTCGTTTTCATTTCTTTGAAGGAAAATATTTGTCGAGGGTTGTCTGGCTGGGTGGAGGGGTTAATAACGAAACAACGGTCATCACCATCGCTGAGCCTAAACACATAAACATGACAGGTAAATAACCGTATACAGTCACATTTCCGGGTGTGCGTAAAAACATATTTCCGAGTTCAGGAAAAATAGCAACCGATGGTTGACCTGGTTTTGGCGCTATTCCCATCGATATTTGATACAAATACCAGCTCGCGATCATCGTACCAGCAACCCATAGAGTCGCCGCGAGCGCACCCCATTGGGTGCTGCGTTTCCAAAAAAGTGCGGCGATCATGATCGGCGCCATGGCTGCATATCCAGAAAATGCAAAACGT
>CAYVFJ010000060.1:0-6887 GCA_964450905.1 uncultured Verrucomicrobiota bacterium | reverse complement strand
ATTTTCAATTTTGCCCTCTTTCAGGATCGAAAGAACGTCCACAATGATTCTCTCACTCTTTCCGTCCGGAGTTTTCCTAATGATCTGGACTTTCTTTCCGTTGGCAAATGAACTGAATCCACCGGCTTTTAGAATCGCGCGACTGATCGTAAATTTTTCTCCTGGGGGCATTTCCTGAGAACCCTGAGCGCGCACTTGTCCAACAACATGAACTTGTTTTGGAGGTTCTTTGGGTTGCGGAGGTTTTGGCGCTAATTCTTCTACCGAAAGAATGACGGTTGCCTGATAATACAAATCTTTCTTTAAAAGAGATTCCATTTCTTTTCTGACATCGCCCAACGATTTCCCGGCCACCACGACTCGTCCGTAGTAAGGAAGATCGATTTCGCCGGAGGGCGAGACCATGAATATCCTCGTAGGATCACGATCTTCAACCACACGATAACCGAGTTTATCTCCCACATTGATTTGATAATTTTCTGTGGTCACCGACAACACCACATTGGTGGTGGAACCTGTATCTACCGCCAAACCTTCTTCGGCAAAGCCATTTATTTTTGCGTTCAAAAAAAGAACAAACACAAAACAGAAACCAAGAGCCTTCAATGTAAAGAATCGTAAAATCACGGTGAATGGGATGTTACCAACAGTGAATGAGTGTAATCTCTTTATTGCCTTTTGACAATGGTAAGATCTAGCAAAAGTTTTAAGTTTTTAGTTTTGAGTTGGGAGCGGAAAAATCCTTCACAGAATCTGCCGAGCTGCTGGCGTCGAACATCGAGCGTTCTCCATTCTCAATTCTAACTAAAACCGATGGGTTACGTTCAAGAAAATGCGGTTTTGTTCGTAGTTATTTTTGGATCGGTTAGATATTTTTTCAGTTCGTTGATATCCAAGACTTAATCGTGTTGGCTCAAATAACTGATATCCAAGCTGAGGCGTGATTCCGTAGCGATCGCCATCTTCCGCCAGAAGAGAGGAAGAGTCCTCAAAAAATTGATAATAAAAATTTATCGAAGCGGTCACCCCGCGAAATGCTTCTCCAGTTACTTGATAATTCACCTCATGAATATCCGTAAAATTGGATCCAATTCCTAAAACTGTATTTCGACGAAAACCTACGGTATGATAAATCCATTGATTCAATTGATTCCGGAGATTGAATGAATAAATCTCTGACCCAAAATCTGTTGCATCCCTGATACTACCGCCTCGATCAAAAGAGGTGCTTTGAGAAGCGACCGAAGCCTCTGCGCGAAGATATTCACTGATCATCATATCTCCAAAAACACCAATGGTGTAACTGTCGCTGTCATTTTGGATCAGAGGCCGATCATAGACCGTAAACGCGTAGGAAGCAAAAGGGCCCGCCGTTAACCGAGAAGTCACTTTCACTCCCGCTTTTCCGCTCAGGGTGTCCGTTGAACGGTCAAGCGACGAAAATTGATCATCCAAAGAGGTGAATGTTTCGTGATCAAACCCTCCGTTTAACGTCACTAAATTAAGATCCCATTCCGCTCCTATCCCCACCGTATTTGTCATCCGCTGAAAAGTGGATACTCCACTCAACTGAGATACGGTTGCTGGATCTTGTTGGATGGAAATTTTATCATGAAGATTCAATCGAACATCACTTACATAAACATTAAAATCCAAGGCCGAATTCGGCGTAATAAGAATGTTATTTGTATCGAGTTCAGAATGATCCCAATATTTTGCATAAGCCAATTCGAGTGAAAGAGCTAACTCATTAAGTTGAGAAATCGGCCAATGCGCTTCGATTCCCAAATGCGGCGTGGTAATAAAATCGGTTTCTTTGGCGCTTTGTGCCAACCCAATATTATCATTATATTCCTGGTCGAATCCCGCATTAAACCCCATGTAAAAGGGTCCCCACTTGACATTATACCCTTCCGGATTAAAAGTTTTTTTAGATTCCTTACGTATCTCGGCCGCCTCCACCCCTGTCGATGACGTCCGGGCCTCGTACTGCGCCAAACAGACTTCTTCGTGACCCAAAATAGCCGCAAAAAAAATCACCCCACAAAAATTAAAAAATCGAGTGTCAAACATACGAAACGCAAATCCTATAATAAATCCCTTAAAATGCAAACTAATTTTTAACTTATTTACTTTACGGATACTACACAAGTTATTGATAACAGGCAAGTAACAAAAAAATAAAGACGGCCTTTGGTTCTTAGTCTTTACTGTTGCATCTCTTTCTTCATTCTTTAACTCAATGATTTATTGGGATTCGTGGAACGCGTTTACTGATTTTACAGAAAACTTCGTAAGGACTTGTTTCAGCCCAATCCGCAAACTCTGAAGCTGTAATCTCTTCTGAACCACTTTTACCAATAAGAATTGCGGGATCACCCCAACTCGCTTCAGGCACATGAGTGACATTGACCACCGTCATATCCATGGTAATTCTCCCTAGGATAGGGCATCGTTTACCGTGGATGAGAACCTCCCCTCGATTCGATAGTTTTCTAAAAATGCCGTCCGCATATCCCGATGCAAGCACTGCAATCCGCGTTCGAGCGCGTGTTTGATAGGTTCCATAATAACTAATTTTTGTGTCCTTTGGCACATCTCGAACCAAAGCCACGCGGGTTTTCCAAGTAAGCACTGGTTTTAATGGACATTTTCCAAAACGCCGTTGCCAACCGGCAAGCGGTCTGGGAATTCCGTACAAAGAAAGCCCAGGTCGCACCCCTTTAACAAATTCAGGAACAGGGAGTTGCAAAATCCCCGCGCTATTAAAAAAATGAACGGGCGGAACAGGAATTTCAAGAGATTCTACCGATTGACAAAAAGCAACTAATCTTCCCAATTCTCTGAGCGATTCCTCTCGGTCTGTATCCGACGAAGCAAGATGCGAATAAAGTCCCGCAGGAACTATCCATTTGGATTGATTCACCTTACGCAAAAGGGAAAGTGTTTCTTTCGGATAACCCCCTAATCGTCCCAACCCGGTATCAAGTTTAAGATGAATACGCACCTTTTTTTTCTGACAACGCGCTTCCTTTTCTAAAGCCATGAATTCTTCTTCGTTCGAAAGCGTTGGCATCCATTTGGAATGACGAACCAATTCAGGAATTTCTTCTGGGATTAAAGGCGATAACAACAAAATATCAGCCCTCGCAGCAACCGATGAAGCCGTTTCGGCTTCAAAGATATTGGCAACGGCCAACGTCTGAACTCCCATTTTAACAAGCGCACGCGCAACTATCGGCAATCCGTGCCCATAAGCATCTGCCTTGACTACAGCGATCATGGACAATCGTTGATGACAAAGAAATCGAATGCGTTTCAGATTAAAAGCAAGCGCATCGAGATCGATTTCTGTCCAACAACGATGAGATAAGAGTGAATTACGATTTGACGTCATTGTTTACGGCCTCCTTGTCGACGCGATCATAAAGATTTACTTTGACCAATCCTCAACAGCAAGGCCTTCGATATCCATGAAATCTTTTACATTAAGTGTTGCCAGGATAAGATGATGAGTTTTGGCTGTGGCCGCAATCAAAAGGTCAAAGGGAGAAATGGGTTTACCTTTAGATTCGCGGTGAAATTTAATTTCAACGGCTGTTATAGCCACCTTCTGGTCAATATTAAAAATTTGAAAGCGATCCTTCAAAAGATATTCATAGGAACTCTGTTGCTGTAAAGCCCGCCTACGATGAATTCCAAATAAGATTTCGAGCTCACAGATTACAGAAATACTCATATGACGTTCTCCGACCTTTTCTAATCTCTGTATGACGGAAATCAATGGCTGAGGTTTAATCGGCTGACAATAAACACTAGTGTCGAGAAGATGGGATAAAGCCATGGTCAATCATTAAGCGGATATTTCCGATTCAAATCTAATTCGCGTGGCGCCAATTCAAACTCGTCAGTGATGGGACCGTATTTAGATTCGTATGCCTTTCGCGCATTACAAATAGAAAGATGCCGAAATTCATGAACCGGATCAGCCGTTATATTTACCGGAATAATATGAACGATTGGTTTGCCACGTTTAGTGATCGTACATGTCTCACCAGTTTCTGTTACTTCTACACATACTTCCGATAATTTTGCTTTTGCCTCAAATAAACCTATCGTTTTCATACATTGAACATACTAGTCAACCAGTTGAATGTCAATCAATCATCCTAATCTTTAGGTATAGCAGGACGAACATAATGAGGTTCAAGTTCGGAAAGATTCATTTTTGACGGCAAACTCAATCGAGCAGACAACGCGCCTGCGAGCGCCGAAGACGGGAAAAGTTTAAACCAAGGATATGATTTCAACTCCGTCAGGTCATTTGCGGTATAATCAGAGCTAATCATTGCATCTAAACGCTGAGGAAGTTTGGCAAGCAACATTTGAAAAGGACAAACCATTTCCCAAATCAATTGTGGAATTTTATTCCGTATTTCCACTATCGCCCCATAAACTTCTCCTCGCCGAGCATTGTTAAGAATGAGAACTGCGTTTTTTCCTACAGATAAACTTTCCGATGCCTGCGCCGCCAAAATCAGTGGGGTCGGAATTTCTATGACAGGAACAGGTCGTAAACAAAGCAACCCTTTCAAAAAAGCATAACCCACCCGCAATCCATTGTAAGAACCGGGTCCTTTCCCAATCACGCATTGCTGAATTTCATCAAAATTAACTTGCAACCTTCGATATAAAGGTTCGATTAAAATCGAAGCATTCCCTTCCTCAGTCACTTCACGGAAACAGGTCTCATTTTCTCCAAATGACAAAGACACCTGATGCGAAGATGTTTCAATGGCGAACCATTTCATATTGAATATTTAGATGTTAGATCGCAAGAATGGGAGACAAAATGAAAGAGACGACGAAAATTCAAGGGATTACTTTTGATGCAGGTGGCACTCTGCTTTATCCCTACCCTTCGGTAGGCGCTATTTATTCGGAAGTGATGAAGGATCATGGACTTGTTCTTCATGAAAATGTTTTGGACCAAGCTTTTCGTCAGGCCTGGAAACAAGCTCATAGCACAACCCGGATCAATCTCAGCGAAGAAAGTGAAAAAGATTGGTGGCGCTCTCTTGTGTACCAAACATTGAAGGGCCTCGCAGAGCCATCTAACTTTGATATTTTATTTGATCAACTTTGGTTTACTTTCGCTGAACCTCGACGCTGGCAATTGCATCCAGGAGCTATTCTTACTTTGCAAACTTTGAAAAAACGCGGTTATCATCTCGCGATTCTCTCGAACTGGGATCAACGTTTGCGATCCTTGCTGGAGGGACTAGAAATCTCTCCCTTTTTTGAGCATCTGATTATTTCAAGCGAAGTCGGCTTCGAAAAACCGTGTTCAAATATTTTTCGTGTGGTTGAAAATCGCATGAATTTGGCGGCCAATCAACTTCTCCATGTTGGCGATAGTTTTTATCACGACATCGAGGGAGCTCAAAAAGCCGGGTGGAATTCCATTTTGATTGCGCATCACCCAGACCCAACTAAAACTCACCCCGATCAAATCTCTCATCTTGAAGAGCTTTTAAAAATTTTGCCTTGATGACTTAGGTTTCTCTTGTGTCGAAATGTTTTATTGTACTAAACCGACCTCTCATCTAACATAGCCTGTTTTCAGCCTTCATCTAACCATGAGACTTCATACCTTAGATTTCGAAAAACCGATTGTTGAATTAGAAAAACAATTGGAAGATCTTCGTCAAAAATCGATTGCCCAAAAAATCGATCTTCACCTTGAAATCAATAGCATCGAGAAAAAAATTGAGGAAACAAAACATGCGATTTACTCCAAATTGAACGCTTGGCAGCGAGTGCAGATTTCGCGACATCCAAAGAGACCGTACTTTTTGGATTATGTGACCTCCATTTTTGATGGTTTTATGGAGCTTCACGGAGATCGCAGATTTGGCGATGATCAGGCGCTTATCGGAGGATTTGCTTTCCTAAAAAACGAAAATAAAACGCGTAAAGTAATTGTTTTAGGCCAACAAAAAGGAAGAAACACCAAAGAAAATTTGATGAGAAATTTTGGGATGGCTCATCCTGAAGGATATCGCAAGGCGCTGCGTCTGATGCAATTGGCAAATAAATTTGGCTTACCCATTATTACCTTTATTGACACTCCAGGCGCTTACCCAGGTGTCCAGGCTGAAGAACGGCATATTGCGGAAGCCATTGCGGTGAACCTGCGTGAAATGACTCTGATGGAAGTTCCTATCTTAAGCATTGTGATCGGTGAAGGCGGCAGTGGCGGCGCGCTTGGAATTGGTGTAGCCAATCGTGTGCTCATCTTAGAAAATGCTTATTATTCGGTCATATCCCCAGAAGGCTGCGCAGCCATCCTCTGGAAAGATCGATCTCACGCTCCCAAAGCTGCTGAAGAACTCAAAATGAGCGCTCAAGATCTTCAAAATTATAAACTCATTGATGAGATCATTCCAGAACCACTCTGCGGAGCGCATCACGATTATGAACTCACCGCGCAAAATTTGAAACGTTCCCTCCTGAAACACTGCGAATCATTGGAAAAACTTTCAAAAACAGAATGGGTAGAGCAACGTTATAACCGTTATCGTCATATCGGCCAATTCGAAGAACCGCTTTTGCCAAAAAACTCGTAAATAGCGAAACCTTTTTCAGCCTTTGGTTTTAATCTATTTAGACTTTTATGGCTGTTCTCTCTGAACTCTTAAAACCCTATACTGGTCCATGGGACGAACGTGCTGCGGCGCACTTGCTCAATCGCATCGGTTTTAGCGCTCCTCTGGAACAAATTGAAGCGGCCCTTCAAGAATCTCCGGATCAATTTTTGCTGAGCCTTTTAGACTATGAATCTAAACCTGATCCGTGGGTTCCTCCTGATTGGGCTCAACCAGAAA